>JAEDEB010000048.1 GCA_016293535.1 Bacteroidales bacterium
GCCTTCTTGGATGTGAACTTCTGGTCAGGTATAGGAGCGGCGATTACGGGCTTGTGGTTCGGCTCGACCGTGTACTTGACCATCTTGGAGGCTGAGGCCCCGTAATAGTCGGTAACCAGCAGCTCCGCCGTATACTCTCCCTCAGGTACCTTGGCTGCAGTAATCTTAATCTTCGGATTCTCCCTGACAAGGGTGTCGAGTACAGTCGCTTCTGAATCCGGCCTGAGTTCAAGATAGAAGAAATGTCCGTCCCCGTCGCTGACCTCGAAGTCTGCGACTGCGGTTTCGTGTGCCTTCAGCGAAAATTCAAGGGCGGATTTCGGGGTGATAAGAGGTGCATTGTTGCTTCCCGTGGTCACCCTCACGCGGCTTGTCAGTGGAGACCTGTTGCCGGCAAGGTCGCAGGCAAGGGCTGCCACATAGTATTCTGTTTCGAAATCGGCACCGATGATGGTTCCCTTGAGTTCACCCCCGACCGGAATATCCTCGACATAGAACATTCCGAACATAGCATTCTTGGTCGAAGTGAAATCCGACTTGGAGTAATAGATGTAAATGGAGTTGGGCTTCCCGTCATCTGAGTCTGAAGGAATCTTGACCGAGAAGTCAATATTGTTTGAGCGGGATGACACCTGAAGGCCGGTCGGGACAGAAGGCGCCGCTCCACCGCTGCCGGCTATGGCCTTGTAGGCATTGACGAGGCCCTTGCCCAGATAGAAGGAAGGATTCTGGGAGGAAATGTCGGTCTGGTTGCCGACCAGGGCCTTCTCGAGGGCTGTCGGAGTATATCCCGCACTTCCGTATTTTGCCAGCACGAGGGCAGCCACACCGCTGACGTGAGGGCAGGCCATTGAAGTACCCTGCATTTTCCCGTACTTGTTTCCCGGAATGGTGCTGAGCACCTGGTTGCCCTTCTTGGCATCGCCGCCTGGGGCTGACAAGTCACACCAGGAACCGAAGTTCGAATAATACGCACGCTTGTAGTCCGCTCCCACGGAAGAAACGTTCAATATCTTGTCGTAGTCGTTGCCGGATACGTCCTGATTCTCGTTACCGGCCGCGAAGATGACTATACCTCCCTTCATGGGACCAGTCTGTTTGCCGCTTGCGTCGACACCGGCATTCTGGATGAAGTAGTCCACAGCAGCCTTGAGCGAGGATGGGGTGGTGGTCGCCTTGACAAAGCCCCAGCTGTTCTGGGAAATCACGGCACCGTGGTCTGCGCCCCATTTGATTGCCTCTGGACCTGAGCCCTGCTTGTTGCCGTCAAAAATCTGGCAGGACATGATCTTCGCTCCGCGCACCTTCTTCTTTGAATCTCCACCCGCTACTCCGCACACACCCTTGCCGTTGTTGTTGACAGCCGCGATGGTACCGGCAACGTGGGTTCCGTGGTCTTCAGGATTGATTGCGAAGCTGCTCTGGGCGAAGTTGTATCCGTAAATATTGTCCCCTGACTTGTCAGGGTTATGCCACATATTGTCCTTCAGGTCCTCGTGGTTGTAGTCGACGCCGCCGTCAACCACAGACACCACGACATCGCCCGAATACTGCACGTGGGTGCCGTAGTTCTTCCATACCGGAAGCACGTTGATGTCGCAGCCGCTGACCGACGAGTTGGCGGAACCGTTGTTGTAATAGTGCCACTGCTGGTCCAGCATAGGGTCGTCGAAGGGGAAGGACACCGCCCCCGCCTTGGTGACCGCCTTCATCGGTGCCGCATCAATGATTTCCATCACCTGCGGATTCCCGACTATCTCCATCTTCGGACAGTACTCGACCTCCAGGATGCCCGGGGCAGCCAGTCCCGCCGCTGCCCTGGTCATCTTCTTCGACTCGTCATAATCGAGAAGATACCAGCGGTGCATACCCGCAGCCCGCGTCCTTTCCTCGAACTCGCCTGCATCAGGGAAGAGACGGCGCATCCTTACGACGCCCTGGGCCCGGAGGGACGGGAAAAGTTCGAGCTCGACATAACCGTCCTCGCCGGTAGCCGCTTCAAGCTCGGCCGCGAGTTCATCGTCGACGTTGATGTTCATCTGGGGAAGCAGGTCCTCTTCGGGGAGGCCTTCTCCGAATACCTTTCCGCTCTCGGCGCTCTCATCCTTCACGGCGAAAGCATCCTCCGACTGCGAGCAGGAACTGAAGAACAGTATTGAAATCAGAATGGGATAAATGATTCTTCTGCTGGACTGGAACATATCTGGTACAGAATAGTATGACTAAAGAGTCTCGATAAAGGAAATGAGGGAGAGCAGGGACTGCGGCTCCTTCCACTTGATTCTGTTTGCCTTGAGGAAGGACTTCCACTCGTCCTGCCTTTCGGCCGGAACAAGCTCGCCTATCGCCTTTCTTGAGGCTTCCACCCTTACTGACGGGGTCACAATCCAGAATGTCGACTCGACAGGAAGTTCCATTCCGTGGTCCTTCTCGTTGAGAATGTTCATATAGTTCTGGTTGATCTGCGAGTCGGTCTGAACAGAAGTCAGCTTCATGGTCGCAGCCGTAGTGGAGGAAAGTCCGTAGGCTCCCTCCCCTGCCCTTGCCTCCTCGAAGTTACCGACAATCTGCTCCGCAACGCAGCCCCTGTCATTCTTCGCTGCAAGCTTGAGCATACGGCCGTTGACGGGCAGGAACACGTCGGAACCGATTTCCACAGCCTTCAAATTGTTGAGAAAGGCCTGCTTGATGACATCCTTGTCGATGTAGTGGAGTGCATCGGCCCTGAGGTGGACATTCAGCTTCCTCGCTTCGGTCTCACCGTTGTCAAGAACAACCTTCCCCTCGACGAAGCGGTCATAAAGGTAAGGATAGGTCGTCGTCGGATTCTGGGCGGACAAAACATGTCCGCAGACTATGGCACAGAGTGCGAGAATGAAACGTTTCATGGTTCTTCAAGACAATAACAGACTTCCCCTTTCCTTAGGATCGGGGAAGTCCATATCAATAAATCAAATCTGACTAGAATTCGATAAGCCCAAGATTGCCGCCCTTGCCTTTGAAACCTTCAGGCAACTTGAAATCCAGACTCATAGAAGACTGTGTCTGAGTCGTTTCCTCCTCTCCCGTATCAGCAACTTTGGTGGCCATTACATTTGTAAAGAGCATATAATAGCCCACACCTTTCTGTGTCTCGGGGTCAACGGCATAAAGACCAAATTTGTCAGACGGATCGCTCAGAACTCCCGGCTCGTACATACGGAGCACGAGGTCTTCTTCGTTATAGGCAGAATGTATCAGATAATACTTACCTCCCAAGACCCCGAACAGCTGCCATTCTGTAATGGTAAGCTTGGCCTCATCGGCATCGAACCAGGCATATACCGGAAGAAGACAATTATTACCGAAATAATTGGTAATCATGACATTGCCCTTCTCCGGGTTATCGCTTGCGGCAATTGTCAACTCTACAGGACCGTAAAGCTGATTCTTGCTGGTAATACAACGCGCGCTGTAAGTACCTATGACATCTTCCAGGGCGTAGCCGTATGAACGGTAGTATACATCCTCAACGGTGAACTCCTTGTTCTTGTTTCCGAACACGTCATAAATGGAACCGGCAGAAATGGTGTAGGATACTGTTGCACCGGCACATGGATCCTCACCGAGATATGCATAAACCTCATCCCCGTCCACATCTATGTCCTGACTGGTGTAGGTAACAGTCCTTCCGCTCTCTTCAACTGCGGTAATTGTGAGTTTTGCCTTGCTGCTAACATAGGCCAGAGGGCCGGAAGCTCTTGCATAAGAAACCATCTCGAGAGCCTCCCAATCCGGGAAGTATATGGTCTCAAGTTCTGTTTCCTCTTCATCCTCACCCTTGAACTTGTCCTCTTCCTCTTCAGTCGCGAAGTAAGAAATATCGAAATCCACATACCCGTACTGGGCATCTATACCCTCAGCTACAAGCTCATAGGTCTCTGGATCGTAATAGAAGCCCTCGTATTCGAATGCTGAGCAAGGGGCACCGAGCTGGTTGGTAACAAGTCCGGCAGCCCAGGTGATGTCTACAAGAGCACCTGGAACATAATACTCCTTCGGAATCTCCACATAGAGAACACCAGCGTACTCGTAAACATTCTCAGACTCTGTAAGGTGAATTGTCGTAAGCTTCTGGATGACAAGATTGTTGTCATAATTGTTCTCAGCATAGAAGTTGACATTCACCAGAGGATTCTCGCCAAGAACGATAGGGTCATCGAACTTGACAGCTATGGTCAGAACTGAATCCGCTTCCTCGGAGGCCCTCTTGATTACTTTCGGGGCAATGCCGTCAGTAGTCAGAGCAGTAGCCGTAGCAAGCTCGGAAACCACGCCCTGGCTATTGGAAGCCACTGCGTAGATGGTGTAGTTTGTATTTGGCTTGAGATCAGTGAGCTCAAAGACCACCTTCTCGAGAGGAAGAGTAGCAGTAGCCTTGGTATCCTCTGCAGGATCTGCCTTCACCTCAACGACTGCCGCCACTTCCTTATCATTGAAAACCAAAGCCTTGACGCCCGGCTTCCCCTTGAGGAGACTGGCAGGGTTGACCTTTGTTGCGGCACCTTCTGCCACAACGTATGAATAGTAGGCGGTACCCGGCTTCGGTTCCAGCGTCATAGTGACGGCAGAATCTGAAAGAGCCGTAGCAGTCACAGCAGGAGCCTCGATTGAAGCATACACAATCGGCGCATCCTCCGCAAACTTGGTGCAGGCAGCAAAGACAGCTGCCGCAGCCAGAAATACTATAGATAATCTTTTCATACTTGTCATTCAGTTTAATTTTGCACAGCTGAAAGGCTTCCGGCGATATATGTACCTATACTACCCGCATCTACGATATAGAACCAGAGTCCCCAACCATTGAAGTCCATCGAATACTTGCCGGCTGCATCCTGGGTAAGGGTAATCTCAAGTGAGCCTTCATCATGGCCATTCAGCGCATCGTCCAGACCTAAGAGAGTGACAGGGTTGCCATTCGCATAGACATACTCGGATTCCTGACCTAAAGGTACAGTAATCTTCGTCTTCTCACTGTCCACGATTCCGTAATATATGGTATCGTCTGCAGCCCAACCGGAATTACCGAAGAAGTTGAAGAACCAGACTTTGGAAACATCATCAGGATCCTTGAGAAGAGTCATCGTCCAGGAAACCGGAGATGACGCTCCATACTTGGTACCCGACATGGTGTAGTCACCGAGAAGGGCTGTGAGCGGATGGTCAATGTCGTTGATGGTAACAGTGCAGAGATTCTCCGTACCTACAGCAACATCCTCATTTGCAAGAACTTCAAGAGTAAGCTTGAGGTCCCCGGTGAAGGTTCCGTCAGGAATGGTCTTGAATTCAATGTATGAGGTGCGGTGCTCGGCATCAAAAGAAAGGACACCAGAAGTGGTCACAAGCTCGAAATTCTCGCCAGCCTTCGCTGTAACAGGCTTGACTTCGAACTTGACAGTAGTCTCAATACCCTTTACAGAAGCCAGAGTAACAGGAACCTTGAAGGTTCTGCCATTCTCGGTGCCATCAACGGAATAATCCTCGCTGACCGAAAGGGAGACCTTGTCAAAAGCGACAAAAGCGTCCTTGTCGTCAAATACAGGCTCCGCGTTTTTGTTGCAGGCAACCGCAAATGCGGAAGCGGCAAGGGCAAGCCCAATATATTTAGCAAATCTTTTCATAATTAAAGCGGATTCTGTTCAAGATTTTTGTTTACATCAATTTCTGACTTAGGAATAGGCAGAGCCCACTTGTTGCTCGGGAAAGGAACATTGAGGTTCGCCGTGCAGAGAGGATAGTCAGCTGCATTGCGCTCAACTGCCTTGCCCCAGCGTGCGAGGTCGTAGATGTAGTGACCTTCCCAGGCAAGCTCCTTGCGGCGCTCATTCTGTATATCGACATTGCCGACTGAGGTGTAGGCAGAGGCATTCCTGTTTGCTGTGATGACGTTAAGGTCATCCCATGCAGTTGCACCTTCAACCTGAGCTCCGTTAACCAGAGCCTCAGCCCTGTTGAGGTACATCTCGGAGAGCCTGAATATCACGACATTGTTGGCATCAGGGGTGTTGAGGCCCTTGCCCGGATACTTTGCAGTCCAGAGCAGACCTGACTCCTCTTTTTCATCAGTCCTGTAGGTCTTGAGACGGACGTCGCCATCCTCATACAATGCGATGAGCGGCTTTGCAGCCATAGGGTCTCCCGAACCGGCTGGGCTGGTGAGGTAGGAGATATCCTCCCAACTGCCCCATGCACCATTGGTGATATTGCCGTATGCCTCGAAGATGACCTCGCCTGAGCCTTTCTCCTTGCCCCAGACGTCTGGATACTCCTCTGCTGTCCACATCTTGTACTTCTTGCTGTCTATTACCTTGGTAGCATAGTCAGCCGCCTTCTGCCACTCGCCCATATAGAGATATACCCTTGAGAGGAGGGCCTGGATGGTGGAGATGTTCACGGTTGCCGCAGCATCTGCAGTACCTGCCCTGACATAGGAAGGGTCGATTATGGCTTCCGCCTCGAGGAGGTCCTTGACAATATTCTCATAGTTGGAGATGACGGTCTCACGCTCAGGCTTTCCTGCAGGGTCGGTATGGTAGATATACGGAACACCGAGACTCTTCGGAGCTGACTTCTTGCAGTAGGTGTAAGGCTGACCATAGGTAAGCACGTTGCAGAAGTGTGAGAAGGCCCTGATGAAGAGGCACTCTGCCTTGAGGTTGTTGAGATCCTGCTCCGTAACATCTCCACCCGCCTTGCCCTCGAGATTGTCGATGACATTGTTGCACATCGCAACGGTAAGATAGCAGTATGACCACATTCCGGAAGTCGCATCAGGAGTGTAGTTCCAGATGTAAGGAGCAACGCAGCGGTTCGAGTTCTTGTAGCTGTCCTTCTTTCCGTTTCCTGAACGCATCTCGGCGTTGATTACCCAACTCTGACCGTACCAGCCTGTAGAGGCAATGTAGTAATAGGCTCCATAGGTAGCCTTGTTTAGGCCGGTGTATGAGGAAAGGGTGATCTGGGTACTCTGCTGGAGAGGAGGATCGTTCGTGAGGAAACCCTCGCAGCCGGTCACCGCAAGAGTGGCGGCAGCGGCCAAAATATAGAGTATTTTTGAGTTTTTCATTGTAATCTTCATTTAATGGTACAACACCTTGTCATTAGAACGAAACCTCGATACCTCCCACGAATGACTTGGTCATAGGATGGGATGCACCCATGGAATAACCGAGTGCGCCAAGCTCAGGATCCATCACGTTCTTTACGTTGTGGAAGGTATAAGGATTGAGCGCACTGACATAGACCCTGAGACCCTGCATTCTGATGGCCTTGAGAGCCTTCTCAGGAAGAGAGTAGGAAAGGGTGATGTCCTTGATTCTGGTGTAGCTGCCATCCTGGATGTTGAAGGTGGAAGCCCTGTATGCCATACTTGGACAACCTGCAACAGGCTTAGGGATGACACCAGTATCACCCGGCTGTTTCCAGTAGTTGAGGGCACCGGTAGTGGTGTTGTTGTTCATATCTGCACCAAAACCGATGTTCTGGTCAGCAACGAATACCTTGTTTCCGGCAACGAACTCGAAATACGCGGAAAGACTGAGGCCTTTCCAGGAGAGAGTGGTGTTGAAACCGCCTGTAGCCTTTGCCTCAGGAGAGCCTGCATAGACATAGCGTGCCTTGCTTACATCTGAGGTGAGAGCTCCATTCTCGTCATACCAGAGAGGATCTCCGGTTGAAGGGTTGACTCCGTAGTAGTCACGTGTGTAGAAGGTATAAAGCCTGCGGCCCTTCGCGATTCTGACAGGAGTGGAGTCATTTGAACCGGCACGGCTGTCCGACACTGAGAGGAACTCGGAATCTGCCAGGTCAAGTACGAGTGAGCGGTTCATCGACATATTGAAGCCGACTGACCAATACCAGTCAGAGTTGCGGATGATGACGCCCTCGATCTGGCCCTCGACACCCTTGTTGCGGATGGCACCGATGTTCATGAAGTTGGAACCGAAACCGGTGGTGTAAGGAACCCTCTTGGAGAGGAGCATATCGGTGGTCTTCCTGAAGTAGATATCACCGCTCGCGGTGAGCCTGTCATCGAAGAAGGAAAGGTCGAGACCGAGGTCCCAGGTCTTGTTCTTCTCCCAGGAGAGGTTAGGATTCTCCGGTCTTGCAGGGGCCATACCTGTCGCACCTGCGTAGTTGATAGGAGAATATGTACCGTAAGCCCTGTAGGCTGCGATGTTGTTGTTACCGTTGACACCGTATGATGCGCGGAGCTTGAGAGCGCTGAGCCAGTGGCGGGTGCTCTTCATGAAATTCTCGTTCATCACGTTCCAGGAACCGCTGACGGACCAGAATACACCCCACTTGCTCTTTGATCCGAAGAGGGAACTGCCGTCCGCACGGACTGAAGCCTGGACATAATAACGGTTGTGGTAGTTGTAGTCAGCCACACCGAAGAAGGAGAGGAGGGTCTCCTCAATGAGATTGAAGTCTACCTGGTCGGTCTCTCCGTTACCGGTGGTAGGATAAGGGATTGCAGGGTCGACGCCCGGGGAATATGCACCGAGAAGGTCGAACTTGTCCCTCATGGCCTCCTGACCGACGAGAATCCTGAGGGAGTGGTCGCCGAACTTGTCATCATAGGTGATGGTGTTGGAGGTGGTGAGACGGATGTCCTTGTTGTTGTACTCGAAGTCTGTTGCTGTACCCTTGTGGGTGTATTCATGGCGCATCTGCCTTGACTGTACAAAGTCAAACTCGACCTGGTTGTTGGTCTTGAATGTCAACTGCTTGATAGGCTTCCACTCAAGGTACATGCTGCCCTGGAGACGATATTCCTTGTCGTTGTTGATATCGTATTCAGCGTTCGCCCTCGGGTTGGTCTGGCTGTTTTCGGCGATGTCCATATTGTAGCTTCCGTCCTCGTTCTTGATAGGAGTCCATGGAAGGATGCCGAACATCGCGTATTGAGGGTTGGAATAATAGAGGTCACCCATCTGTCCGGAATTGGAGTCAGCATAGCTGAGGTTGATCTTGGTTCCGGTCTTGAGGGTCCTGGTGAGCTTCATGTCCGCATTGATACGCGCAGTGAGCCTGTCGTAATCAACACCGTAGAACACACCCTCGTTGCTGTGATATGCCACTGAAGCATAGTAGGATGCCTTGTCAGTTCCGCCAGTGGCGTTGACCTCGTACTCCTGGAGGAAGCCCACGCGGGTGAGTTCCTTATACCAGTTGGTGGTACCGTTCTCAAGGAGGGTCTGAGGATAATAGTAATCGGAAGTCGGGTCATCCGGGTTATATCCGCCGTTGATGGCAGCTGTCCTCAGATAGTCGAGAAGCTCAGTTCCGGTGAGAGGGCGGTAGTTGTGGTCGTTGATGAGCTGCTGGGCGCCGAACTTTGCCCTTGCAGTGAACTTTGCCCTGCCGGCCTTACCGCTCTTTGTGGTGACGAGGATGACTCCGTTGGCAGCGCGTGAACCGTATACGGAAGCCGCAGCCGCATCCTTGAGGACGGTTATGGACTCGATGTCATTAGGGTTGAGGAAGGTGGTTGAAGAACCGCCGCCGACTCCGAAACTTGACATCTGCCTGTTGTCCGAGTTCATCACAGGAATACCGTCGATGACCCAGAGCGGCTCATTGCCCGCATTGATGGAAGAAGTACCGCGGACACGGATGGTGGAGGTGGAACCCGGCTGGCCGGAACCTGAGGTGATGGACACGCCGGCCATCTTTCCGGCAAGCATCTTGTCGACTGAGGTTACGGGCACCTGTGCGAGTTCCTCGCTCTTGAAGGTCGATACGGAACCGGTATTTGCCTCGCGGCTTACGGTACCGTATGCAACAACGATGGCATCCTCGAGGATGTTCTTGTCCTGCTCGAGCTGGATTTTGAGCTCGGAAAGACCGTTGATTGCAACTTCAGCAGTGTGATAACCGAGACAGCTTACGACGAGGGAACCTGTAGCAGGAGCTTCTATCGAGAATTCTCCAAGGTCGTTCGTCATAGCGTAGGTGCTTGTGCCTTTGAGCTGAACAGCAACACTCGGTACGGGCTCGCCCGAACCCGAATCAAGAATGGTACCCGTGACCTTCTGATTCTGGGCAAAGATTGCCGCTGTCGCAAGAATCAAGGCAGAAAAAACAGAAATGATTTTTTTCATAACACTGATTACTTAGACATAAATATTAAACTATTTAACATTTCTCCTTTTATATATGTATGCAAGATGCTTGAGGACGCAACTGCATATATATGCAAGCGACAAAGTTTGAAAAAAAATCCGGGGTATCCAAAATTTAATATTTCCACAAATTATCCACATTTCAATCACTTAGCGGGATTATGTGATATTTTTACGGATGGTTTGGGAGATTCCACTTATACATTAAAACAAAAACGCCGCAAATTGCGACGTTTTATAAGTTAATAAAAATTTTGCAAATAGCATATTTACCTTGCCAACCCTCTGAATTATCGCGGCATTTGGCGATTTTCGAGTTTGGCACGGTATTGGCATTTATGCCCGTCGGACATAAATATTGAACTATACACAGAAAATACAAACCGCCGCCGGTCGTGATGATCTGCGGCGGTTCTTCCTTATCTGCGGTCAACGGACATCTCAGTCGTCGTTTGCCAGTCCGGTATAACGCCAGCCTGAGAACTTGAGCTTGTCGTAGTCGGCAGGAACTGAGGAGTCATCGGAGAAGACGACATAAAACTCGATATAGTCAGCTTTCGCCCCGCTTGGGGTAACTGCGCCGCCTGGCACGATGCGACCGTCAGTGATGGTCACCTCAAGCTCCTCATAGCCTTCAACCATGTTCGCAGCTGCTTCGCAGGAGAAACTGAGATCCTTCCTGTTGCAAGGCACCTTTACCTTGAATTCCCAGAAATTGCCAAGGTCATCCACAATGAACTCGTCACCCGTATCGGAAGCGGTGTTGTATGTGAGAATCATGAAGCGGCCCATCTCGAATATGTCCTCTGCGAGCGGCTCATCAGGGTCTTCATAGGCCCCGTCCACCTGTACGTACCACTGTCCCGCCATAGCCTGCGCGTTTGTACCTCCCGGCTGTTCCTTTGCGCAGGAAACCAAGAGAAGAGCACATCCGGCAATCAGTGTATAAAGTATCTTCTTGCTCATAGTCAGTCTTATTTTTTAAGTATAACTGTAAAGATCATTCCGGCGTATACCGTTTCATAAGAAATAGTCGTTCCATCGAATGTTCCACTCAGGGAACTGCAGCCGTCACCCCATCCGGGAATATAGGAGCTGACGAGGGAAATCGTTCCGTCGGAGCCAAGATTCACGAGTCCGGCCATAGCGTAAGACGAACCGTAGCCGCGCCCGTACTCATAATAACCAGCCAGAAGGTCGCTGATGACATACCCCTCCTCCGGGGAGCCGTATATGATGACTTCAAAACCGGAATACGGAGACACGCCGGCATCGGTGGTACGCTTTGTACCCTCCTGGACTACAAACACTCCCGTAAATTTATCGGAAGAATCCATCACATAAACAGTTCTGGAAGCACTTGCCGCAAAGCCATCGACGTTGGTCAGAGAATAACTTATGCTGTACTTGCCCGGTTTGGAAGCATCCACGTTACTGATGACCACTACCTTGTCCGAAACATCCTCTCCATCAAGGATGGCGACACAACCGGGATCCACAAAGTCATCTCCCTTCTCAACGAAGAGAACATTGTCACCGTTCATGGTAAGGGACGGGTATGCCGTAATCCAGGTACGGGACTCCTCCTTTTCGCCGCAGGAAACAAGAGAGAGAACAGCGGCGGCTGAAAGCAAAATATTGTAAAATGTCTTTTTCATACTCATTCCTTATTTATTTGCCCCAGAATACAGGAGTATCATAACCCGGGAACTCAGGGCAGTTCGGATTGCGGGAATCGGAGCTTTCCGCATAAGGGAAACGCTCGAGAAGTTTGCCTGAACCGAGCGAACCGAATACCTGGAACGGAGTATAGAGGTGGCCAGGCTCATAGAGCGAGAGGTTGGCGGCTCCGCTGCCGGAGTACATGTCGGAACCCTTGACGGTACCGAAGCTCGGATAGTCGAGCCTGCGGATTTCGCAGTATGACTCGAAGGTATTGACGCCGGAGAGGGCAAGCCACTTCTGAACGCCTATGCACTCGGCATAATTGTCCTTGTCGAAAGGATAACGCGCGAGATACTCATCCGCACCACTGACACCGGCGGCATCAAAGGATGCACGTATTGCTGCTGCATAGTGGTCGGCGGCATCCGTTGCGGAACCGTAACGGGCATAGTACTCGGACAGGAAGAACTCAATCTCAGCAACGGAAATGAAGGAAACCGGCATATCGAAGCTTGCTACCGGACGGCACCAGTATGCTGCAGACTTGTAAGGAGCGTCAGCAGTGGAGAAGTTGGTTCCAGAGATACCGCCCTTGAATTCGCCTGAGGAATTGGTCTCGAAGAAGGCGGCAAGGCGAGGGTCCGTATAGACTACGGCACCGCTTTCCGCATCAACGCGCTGCATGGTACCTACAATGGCTATGTTTGCAATGACATTCTGCTGTGTAGAGCCTCCGAGGGTGGAGAATTCCTCACCATAGAAAGGGCTCTCCTTTCCGGCGGCCTTTTCCCAGCAGCCGGCAAGCTCGACATCCTCTGCCGGGAAACGGTTCTCGGCAATGAGGGCAGCAAGCTCCGCAGAAACGTCCTCCACATTGCTCATACGCATAAGAATCCTGAGTTTCAGCGCATTTGCGAACTCTATCCACGGAGTGGCGCCTTCGCCAGGGTAGAGGAAGTTGGTGCATACGAAGTCCGCATCGGAAACATCGGCGAGAGCTGCATCGAGTTCTGCAAGTATGCCCTTGTAGATATCCTTGCCTTCATCATACTTTGGAGTCAGAATAGACTCATCGAGGGCCTCTGAATAAGGAACCTCACCGAAGCAGTCGACGAGAGTCTGGAAAACGAAGGCCCTGAGGACTGTGGCCGCAAGGAAAGTACCTTTGTCACCCGACGCCGTAGCCTTCTCCTGAACGGTCTTGAGATTCTTCAGACCCTTCTGATAGAACTGCGAGTAAGTGCCGCTGCACCTGCTGGCAGAAATCGTGAAGGCAGAATAGTCAAGATAGTTGGACGTTCCGAACTGCTGGGAATAGGTCTGGGAATAGTATCCGCCGACAATTCTGAGATAGTCACCGTAGCTGACTGCCACAGCCATCTCTGCACCCGGAAATATCATGTCGTTGCTGATTACGTCCGGGTCCGGAAGATTCGGATTGTAGTTGATGTCCAGATCACAGGCAGTGGTGCCGGCGACAAGGACGGCAACCGCGGATATAATTGAAATGATTCTCTTCATATTATGTTCTCCTGTGTTTTAGAATTTGATGCTGACATTGAAACCGTAGATACGGCTTGAAGGGTTTGAATACAGCTCACCGAACTGTGACGCAAGGTCTCCGTCGCCTGCGTAAGAGGTGGTCTCAGGATCGATGTAGACGTTGCTCTTTGCAGTCCAGGTGTATGCGTTGTTGCAGAATACGGAGATGGATGCACCTGAGAAAGATGCCTTCCTGAGCCACTTCTTTGGAAGATCCCAGCTGAGGGTAACGTTACGGAGCTTTGCGAACGACCTGTCGATGAGGTAGTACTCTCCGCCATATCCGGCACCTGTCGCATCAAAGTAATTCTGATATGAACCATTGGCCTGGTAAATAGGAACCGTATTCTCGGAATATGTGCCGTCACCGTTGTCTACCACAGAATTCGGGATGATGAACGGACGACGGTCGTTGTAGGTAGTCATTATACCGTTACCAGTGAACTGCATGAGGTTCTTCGTACGGGAGAACATATATCCGCCGTAACGGACGTCAAGAGTTGCTGAAAGGGTGACTCCGAAGAAGGAGAATGCAGTTGAAAGCCCGCCTACCCACTTGTTCTGGAAGTTCTTTCCTGTATCCTGGAGTGTAGGAGAGATTATCGGAAGTCCATCCTCTGCACTTACGATGATTTCGCCCTTGTCGGTATACTGAGGAAGATAGGTATAGAACTGTCCGAGCGGCTTGCCCACCTCGGCGTATACGTTTACGGCGTCGTTGCCGGCTCCGAAGGACTCGATTACGCTCTTTCCGCCCTCAAGTCCGTCAGGAAGCGAGAGTACCTTGTTGTAATTCTTGGAGAAGTTGAAGTCGAGAGTCCACTTGAAGTTCTTTACCTGTACGGGAACCGTGGTCACGAGGAGTTCGACACCCGTGTTCCTTACGTTACCGAAGTTGGTCACCATGGAGGTGTAACCGGTCGCAGGATCGATAGGAAGTGAGAAAATCTGGTCGGAAGTCGTCCTGTTGTAGTATGCAAGGTCGGCACCGAGTCTTCCTCCGAAGAACTGGAGGTTGAGGCCTGCTTCCAACTCGCTGGTCATCTCAGGCTTGAGGTCTACGGCACCCTTCTGGGCTGACGCGATGAAGGCGTTAGTGCCGTGCATAGGGAAAGCCGCGATCGACGGATAATAATAGCCGTTTGCATAAGCCTGGGTATAGGTGATGCTGGTCTGGTACACACCGGCGTCGTTACCGGTCATACCGTATGCGAGGCGGACCTTACCGAATGAGAACACGTCGTTCTCCGGAATCCTGTTGGAGAAAATCCAGCTGAGGGTCGCACCAGGGTAGAAATAGCTGTTGGCCTTTATAGGAAGAGTGGAGGACCAGTCGTTGCGGGCTGTGATATCGAGGAAGACCTCGTCGTTGTAGCCGAGAGTCACATCCGCAAAGAGTCCTATGAGGCGTCTCTTGAACTGGGATTCGGAAATGTCGGTCTTCGTGGCGCCGTTGCTCAGATCCCAGAATCCGGTAGGGAAGGTCAGTTCGTCGGTTTCTCCTGACATGCCTGTGGCCGCACGTTCATTGATGTTGACACCTACGATTGCGTTGAGGCTGAACTTGTCGTCGAAGAAATTGTTGCTATAGGTGGCAAGGAAATCGTGGTTGAGCTCATAAGACCTCCTGTACTGGGCGAAAACATAACCGCTCTGGTTCATCGAACTCGGTGCATATCCCTTGTCGTCGGTAATGAGCGCATCGTCAAGCTTGATCTCAGGATAGCCGATCTTGTTGTCCATGTCGGCATAGTCGAAGCCGAGACGATAGGTCAGGGTGAGACCCTTCACAGGCTTGATGTCAGCCTGAATCTTGCCGTAAACCTGCTTTGCGTCATTGTGGTTGTAGTTGTTCTCGAGAGCCCAGTACGGGTTGGTGATTCCATACGGAGTCAGATAGGCCTCAGGTGTCGCAAACGGGCTGGAAAGGTCACGGAGATATCGTATGGAAATGTCACGAGGAAACTCGTATATGCCGTCGATGACGGACGTACCCTGATATGAACCCACAACATCCGACTTGTTGGTCGCGAAGTTGACAGAGGATGAGAGCTTGAGCCACCTGGCTGCCTCATAGGTACCCCTGTAGGCGATGGTGTTTCGCTTGTAGGTATCGTGCTTGCCCGGCAGCGCACCGTTATCCCCCGTATAGCTGTAGGAGAGGTAGTAGGTCATCTTGTTGTCAGTGGACGCACCGCTGATGGCCACGTTGTGGTTGTGGGATACTCCGAGCTCGAAGAATTCTTCCATGTTGTTCTTCGCGTCATAGTAGTGGAGCATCTGCTTATTGTTCCATATAGGACCATAAGGCTGTATCGAGCCGTCGAGAGCAGGTCCCCAGGAGCCGTTCTCGATATAGGTCTGCCCTCCGTTCCATCCCTGTCCGAATGAGTTCTGGAGAATCGGGAACATACACATCTGACGGAGCTGGAGACCACCGCTGTACTCAATTGTGAAGTCCCTGTCGAGACCTTTCTTTCCGGAACGGGTGGTTATGACCACAACTCCATTGGCTGCGCGGGAACCGTAGAGTGCGGTTGCGGCTGCGCCCTTGAGTATAGTCATGCTTTCGATATCGTCAGCTGCTATGTTTGAGATACCTGCGACTGCGGTACTCTTGCTCTGGCCGGTGACATTGGTCGTCTGGAGAGGAACTCCGTCAACTACGTAAAGAGGCTGGTTGGAGCCCGTAATGGAACTGAAGCCTCGGATGACGATGTCGCTGGCAGCTCCCGGATCGGATGAGGTCGCCGAAACCTGGACACCTGCAACCTTTCCGGAAATGGCGTTGGCCACGTTTGAGGAACGGGCTGCCACGAGTTCATCATTCTTCACTGTCGTGGCTGAATAACCGAGGGTCTTCTCAGAACGGGAAATACCCATTGCCGTAACCACAGCCTCGTCCAGTGCCATAAGGTCATCCTGAAGGGTGACATTGATCTTGGTCAGTTCTCCGACGGAGATGTTCTGTGTCTTCATTCCGAAAAAGGAGAATTCGAGCACATCCGTCGCTGACGCGGTTACGGTATAATTTCCGTCAAGGTCGGTTACCCCGCCCCGGGTGGTGCCACGCACCAGAACGGATGCTCCCGGTATAGGGTTGCCCTGAGAGTCCGAAACCGTACCGCTTACCTGTTTGTTCTGTGCCATGACCATCGCAAAGCTTGCGCAAAGGCCGATAAGCACAAGTGTAACTTTTCTCAACATAAGCAAGAACGTTAATTGAACATAAATACTAAACTTTTCGTGAGCAAAATTAATAATTAAAATTTTCCATCCAAATATTTTTGGGTAATTTATTGATTATGTGGCGTGTACATCTTATCTTATTACAATAATTTGCCAATAATAAAATTTTTAATTGCTATTTGAAAGTAATATGTAGTATATAATTTAGATTATAAATTGCATCTGCTTATATTTTGAAAAATCTTAATCCTTTTGCCGCAAATGAAGAAGGATGCCTGGAAGTCCATAAAGACTTGTCAGACATCCTCTTCAGGTCTGTATTCGAAAACTACCAGTAAATGCCAATATATGCAGACAAGACAAGCAGTAAAAGCAAGGTGCCTGCCGCCTACGTAATTAAGGAATTTACATAGGATAGCAAGGTGACTGCTGCTCCCCATCCTCCCAAGCAAATCACCGCGCGCAACACGAAAATATACGTGCTTGATACTCAAACAATTAGCATTTTTACCCTTGCGCGGTGGCACCAATTTGGTC
>JAEDEB010000005.1 GCA_016293535.1 Bacteroidales bacterium
CCTACAATCCAACTTCTTTCCGAATCATTTGGAAAATCCATAAGAATATATACGAATATTTCGTACCTTTGGGATTCTGCATGAATCATAAGAAATATGTGGCAAAGAATACAGACTCTGTTTCTCGGACTTGCGCTCGCCCTTACGGTGGCGCTTTTCTTCTGCAATGTCAGCACTGTCCTCGGTACGGACGGCGCTCAGCTGAGCATAGCCTATACTGAAAGGCCTTTATATCTCATACTTACAATTATTTGCTGCCTGCTCCTGCTCTGCTGCCTGGTTTCATACAAGCTCAGGCTTCTGCAGTTCAGGATTACTCTTCTTTCCGCTCTCGTACTTCTTGGCTATCAGGGGATACTTGTCTACGACTATTTCGTCCACCGCTCGGAGATGGTTTTTTCGTTCACGGCGGTCTTTCCTCTCATAGCCTCCATCCTATGCTTCATGGCTGCGAGAAAGATTTTCCAGGATGAGATAATGGTGCGCGCTGCCTCCCGGCTTCGCGACACCAGAAAGAAACGCAGGTAAGGGATAGCGACACCAGAAAGAAACGCAGGTAAGGGATAGCGACACAGAAAGAAGGCGACCGACAAGTGATTATCGGTCGCCTTCTTCTTGGATGGCTGCGACGCCACAGCTAGGCTGCCAGCATCGGCAACGTATGAGGTGTGATACTAAGGAAGCTTCAGTTCGCGCCGGGTGATGTCGAGGTATGTTTCCCCGTATTCCAGTGTAGGCTCCAGAGCGGTGTCGTAAGTGAAGTCGTTCCAGGAGTTGATGAGAATCACGCTCTGCGAGCCGAGATTCCTTTTGGCCACGTTGCAGAACCTGGTCCAATTCTCCTCGCTCCGATCTATGCTTCTTTCACTGCTGGCAGAAGTGAAATACTCCGGGAAGATGCAAGGAACGAAATCGTTATTCCATTCCTTGGCATAGTTCCTCCAGTTCTCCCAGGCCATATCGGTGAAAGGATAGAAGCAGTACCATCTTTCGTAGTAGTTGGCAGGAACCCACTTCTTTACATAGTTGCCGTCCAGATGCCTGGCAGTACTCTGATTTGTCTGCGGAGGACACCAGTTGGTGGTATTCTCGCCTATGATATAGAACTCGAGGGAGATATTCTTCATGGCTTCCCGGAAAGCCGGGATGAACTGCTCGTAGTCGATTGTCTCGGAAGCCATTCCGCTCACGATGATTACAGCTCTGCCGTCCGGCATCCTGTAATACCAGTCCTTGTCGAACAGGGTCGCAGACAAGGACGTGAAATCATCCACCACTTTGTCGAAGTCGCTTCCTTCGCCGGACAGGGCTTCGATTTTCAGATGCGAGAAATTATAGTTGACGGCAAGCTTGACGTGAACGTCCTCATTCCAGTAATAGTCATAGGCGCTGATGAAGTTCTGCTCTGTCGTCCCGTTGTTCCACGGAATGACGAAGAAGTCTATTCCCGCCTTGGCTGCCATTTCGAACTGTGCGGTCAGAATGCCGTCCTGGGTGGAATTGTATGGAATTATGGTGACGTCTCCGCTCTCCTCGTCGCTTTCCACGCAGAGGACAGGGGTGTATTCCTGTGCTGATTTCCAGTCAGGGGCGGTCTGGATTGCATAGAAGGCCCCCAGCTGGGTCTGGGCTTTCAGGGAAGTTTGCGGTATTTCATAGTTCCAGTCGGGTGGAGTGAAATCGTTCTTCTCGCAGGAACAGATAAGTGCGGCCGCTGCCAGAAGTGGCGCTGCGGCAAATCCGAAAGTCTTCATGTTACAGGTACGGTGTTTCATTAGGAATCTTTTCATTTTTCACATTCGGCAGTGCCCACCACAACTTGACATACATGTCGTTGCCGCTGAATCCGTTTCTCGGCTGCAGATACTCCTGGCAGGCTTTGGCGCATTCGCTGGTATTGTACTGAACTTCGGAAGTAGGGTACTTCAACCTGTATGGGAGGTATTTGTAGAAGCCTTCGTATCCGGAGAAGCAAGGCTCGAAGAGAAGTTCCTGGGTGCGGCGCAGAAGTGTCCAGGCATCCACGCCCTGGCCGGGGATTGCGAGCCAGTGCTGCATTATTATCTGATGCCTGAAATCGTTGGTGCCCACGATGGAACTGCATATCTGGAGCCAGTCCATGAAATCGGCGGATATGTCACGTCCCTCGCCATCCACGGTTTCAGTGGCTGTACCCCAGGCGATGCCCGGAGTCGCGAGATATGCCTCTATTCTGGCATCGTCTATTTCCTTTCCGTCCGCAGTGCGGTAGTGTTTCATGGACGAACGTATGCCTTCGTAATAATATTCCTCGGCGCTGCGCCCGCCTTCGCCCCAACCTTTCAGACGCGCTTCCGCCTTAAGGAAGCAGCACTCCGCGTGGGAGAGGAACACGAACTCGGCGTCGGCCTTGGTGAACCAGTTGCCGATAGGGGAGTAGTCCTCGCGGGTAAGGCCGGAATGGACATTCTCGCCCGGATATGACAATCCGCTTTCTCCGCCGTATCCGCCGTAGCTTGCAGTGTCGCCGAAGTATTCGCCGGCGTGTGCGGGAACGGTACCGTCAGCCTCCTTCTGGGCAACTACAGGCTCGGCATAGATTTCCAGACGAGGGTCGTTGTAAGGCTTCATGTGGTAACATCCGGCCTCTCCGAAGCAAGGCAGGGTACCGATGTTTCTTTTCTTTTCATAGATGGCATAATAGTACAGCGGATTGTAGTCGCCTCCCTCGGTTGAGATCAGCCCGCCCCATTTGCCGGAAACACTGTCGTAGTCGCTTTCCATCAGCAGGTTCTCCTCCTGGAACAGTTCGTTGACCACGGCCTGTGCCTTTACGGGGTCACCGTTCGGGGCAGGATTCGAAATTCTCATTGCAAGACGGAGCCTGAGCGTGTTTGCGAACTTAACCCATTTGGTCAAGTCCGACTTGCCGGAAGCGTCGGCTGCGATATGGTCACTGGAGAAGACATCCCCTTCCGGGTCGATGGACTCGGCCGCCGCCTTGAGGTCGTCGAAAAGCATATAGTAGATGTCCTGTTCCCTGTTGTATGGAATGATGAGGCCTCCGTCCAGCCCGCTCTCGTAAGGAATCGGGCCCCAGATGGCGGTAATCTGGGAAAGCAGGTAGCATTTCCAGATCCTGGCGATGGCGACGCGGTTTTCGTATCCTTCCTTGCCGGAATAGAGGTTGATGATGTCCTGTGCCGGCATGAGGCTCTTGACATAGGCATCCCTCCAGTAGTTTATCAGAACGGACGGTTCCTCGGAGTACCTCTGGAACCTTCCCTGAAAGGCTGCGAACATGCCAGTGTAATTGTACATGGCAACGCGGTTGAATTCGCCTCCATAGAAGTTGATGGTTCCCCTCAGCGAAGAGTTCAGAAGCAGCTCCGGAGTAGGAGTGTTCAGTGCATTGGGATTCTGGTTCATGTCTTCGAAACCCGCAGTGCACGCCGCCAGAAGAGGTACAATCAGCAGAGTCAATATGGTTTTCTTCATTGCAGTCTCTATTTTGTCGTGATTTTAATGTCGAATCCGAGCGTACGGATCGGAGGAAGCGACCCGTTTTCTATGCCTCGGCCGTTTCCTGTGGTTGCGGCTGATTCCGGATCGATGCCCTTCGGCGTATTCTTGTACAAGGTGAAAGGATTCCTGGCAACGAAAGACAGTTTCACCGAAGCGAGAGGAGTCTTTCTGAGAAGCTTGGCAGGGAAGGAGTACCCGAAGTTAATCTCGCGAACCTTGATGTAACTTGCATCGAAGATTGCAAACTCATTGATGCTGCTTCGGCAGTACTCGTAGCCTGACGGAGTGAAGAGTTTGTCGAAAGGCTTGTAGCCTATGCAATTGCCCTCTTCGTCATATACCCTCTGGACAACGTTGTCGCCCCATGAGATACCGTGGGTCATCTCGTTGTCGGCCTCGTTGTAAATTGTCTTCGAGAGGAAGTATCCCAGGCGTCCCTCGTAGTTCTCGGTGGTGCTTCCGTTGGTCATCAGCTTCTTGTAGGTGTTGCTGTACATGATGCCTCCAATCTTGAAGTCTATGAGCCAGCCGAGGTTGAAACCCTTATAACTTAACGAGTTGCTCCATCCGAGCGTCCATTTTGGCATCACGGTGCCGAAGCCCATGTTGTCATCGGTCTCGAAATAGTCGCCGCCATCGTTCATTATCCACTGGCCGGCTTCGTTCTTTACCACGCCGATTCCCCTGATGTAGCCGAAAGGCTTGCCTACCTCGGCATTCACGGAGCAGTTGGATGCGCTGTAGAGAGTGAGGCTGCTCACGTCATAATCCTCGAGCAGGCTCAGGACCATGGAGTTGTTCTTGGCAAAGTTGAAGTTCATGCTCCACTGGAAGTCGCGCTTCCTGACGGGGACGAAATTGGCGGTGATTTCTATACCGGCGTTGCGAATTGCGCCGGCATTGAAATATCTCCTTTCGTAGCCGCTGGCAGGTGTGAGGTAAGCGGAGACAATCTGGTTGTGGGTCACGCTGTTGTAGTATGTGAAGTCGAGCCCGATCCTGTCGCGGAAGAACTTGAGTTCGATTCCGGCCTCGTAGGAGGTGGTGATTTCCGGCAGAAGCTTGTCGTTGTTCATGGCGGTGTTCGGGTTGGTGTATGGACTGCCGTCGAACTGGCCGCCTATGGACCAGGTCTGGTTTGTTCTGTAAGGGTTGGTGTCGTTTCCGACCATTGCGTAGGAGAAACGCGCCTTTCCGTACGAGAGTATTTCCTTGGCCTTGGTTCCGAGAAGTTCGGAGAAGAGGAAGCTCACGCCCACGGAAGGATATGCAAAGGAGCAGTTGTCGAGGGGAAGGGTGCTGGACCAGTCATTCCTGATTGTTCCCTCCAGGAAGAGCATATCCCAGAATCCCAGAGAGATGTTTCCGTATATGGAATTGGTCCTCCTCTTGTAGATATTCTGCTGAGGGGTGATCTTCTCCAGAGAGTTGGAGATGTGGATAAAATCCTTTTCCACCAGTCCTATCACCTCCTGAGTGCGCTTGTCGTCCTTTCGGATGTTCATGGAAGTTCCTATCATCGTGTTGATGCTGAAGAAGTTCCATTTCTCGTTCCAGACAGCGCTGCCCTCGAAGGTCATACTCTTGAAGTTGTCTGTGAATTCCGAAACCTTGCCGTTGGGGTCATACATTCCGCCAAGGTTCTGGAAGGTCGTTCCTGTCCACCAGAAGGCGTCGAGTCCGGCTCTGCCAAGAAGTTTGACGTTCTTCGGAAGCTTTATTGTAAGGTTCATTGAACCAGTAAGACGGTCGCGCGTGTCGGTGGTAGGGTTCTCGTTGATAATCCAGTACGGATTGGAGGAATTCCTGTTCGTGGCGCTCTCGTTTCCGAATTCGTCCTTGTAGTGCCTGAGTTCGTCCAGGGAAGTGGAGCGGGCCATGTGGACATATGTATTTACAGGGTTGCGGTTGTTTGCATTGCTGTACTGCCTGTTCTTGACATCGTCTATGACATAGCTCACCCTCGTGGAGAGTTCGAGCCAGTTTGTGAAGCGGTTGAAGATGTTGATGCCGAAGGTATGCTTCTTCTGAACGTTCAGTTTCTCCACTATGCTGTTGCCGTAGTAGTTGGTGTAGCTCAGACGGACGTTGTTGTCCCTGGTTCCTCCTTCGACGGTTATGTTGTTGGTTTCGAGCACAGCTGTCCTGTAGAAGTCTTTCACGTTGTCAGGCTGAGGGCTGTAAGGGCGTTCGGTGCCGTCGATGGCGATGTAAGGCTGGCCGAGCATCATCGGTCCCCAGCTCCTGTAGCGGCCTCCGGTGATAGGGTTCGGCAGTTCCATGATGTTCTTGGTCTGTATGCTAAGGTCCATGCCGACACCGAAGGTGTTCTGGTATTCCGGGTATTCCGCAATCTGCTGGAAAGTAGTGTTGTTTCCGTAGGATACCTTGATCTTCTGGTTGCCGTCTGACCTTTTCGTAGTAATCATTATCACTCCGTTGGCGGCGCGCGATCCATAGAGCGCCGTTGCGTTCGGACCCTTGAGGACCTGTATGTCGGCGATGTCGTCAGGATTGATGTCGCCCATCGCGTTACCGAAGTCGATGCCGCCGCTTTCACCTCCTACGGCCCCGTTCTCCATGATTACTCCGTCCACGACGAATATGGCGTTGTTGTCGCCCGTTGCGGATGCATAACCTCGGATCACGATACCGGATGAACCTGTATTCGTCCCGGCGGAAGCAATCTGGAGTCCGGCGACACGGCCCTGAAGTGCGGATATGAAGTCCGTGGTCCTGTTCTCGGAAAGGGATGTGGCATCGACTCCCTGGTGTGAATAGTTCAGCACCTTCTCTTTCCTGTCCATGCCGAGGGCCGTCACGACGGACTTCTCTATCATCTCGCTTGTCGGCTCGAGCATTATCTCGATTCTCGTCCTGCTGTCTATGGGCTGTGCCACGGCTGCGTAGCCAAGGAAGGACGCCTGGATTACTGTTTCTGTCTTCGGGTTTATCTTCAGAGTGAATTCACCCTTGGCATCTGTGGTGGTTCCGGAGATGAAACTGCCGGTCTGACCTTTTGTCAATATGGTCGCTCCTGCAATCGGGCTGCCGTCGGAAGCGTCGCGGATGATGCCGGTAATGTCGGTTTTTCCGCTATTCTGTGCCGATGAGGCAAGCGTTGCGAGCAGGACGGCCGCAACAGTCTGTATCAATCGTTTCATGGGGGCGTATTATTTGCCGTTGAGAAGTTCGCTGAGGTCAACGCTGTCGTATGGCGTATCGGAGAATGCGGAATAGTAGGTCATGGTGACCTTGCCCTTCTTGCCGTCGATGTTGATGACTCCGTAGCCGGCAAGGTCGCTGAGTTTGTAGTAGTCCACGAATTCCGCCTCCTTTCTGAGGACCTCCCTGCGCCACTCGGCGTTGTCAGGATTGAAATCCGGTTTCCAGTCCACGAGGTACTCGCCGTACTGTTTCAGCCCGAGTTCGTATCCCGGGGTGCTCTTGCGCTTGAGATTGGTGACGCTTGCTGCCATTACCTGCACGACAGGACCGGATTCGGTGTTCCTGCGAAGGACGGAATAGCGGTGGAGATGTCCGCAGAGTATTATGGCCTTGTTCGCCGCTATGACGTTGAGGAGCTCCTCCCTCTTTTCGCTGTCATTCTTGAGGAAGAACCAGCAGCGTTCTGATACGGGTACTATAGGCTCATGCATGATGACGAACTTGTACTTGGCATCGCTGCCCTCGAAGGCATCCTTGGCGAACTTTACCTGGTCGACCTTGTTGTTCCAGGAGTCCAAGGCTACGAAGAGGCAGTCTCCGTTCCTGTAGACATAGTTGCCTTCATTCACATTCTGGCATCCGGTCTGTTCCTTTATGAAAGGCACGTAATACTTCCCGAATGCGTCCCTGGCGTCCTGCTTGTATGCTCCGACTCCTGTGATGTCGTGGTTACCCTTGGCAAGCACCCATGGAACACCCATTTTCGTGTCTCTGAGCACCTTGGTGACGTTCTCCGCCATAAGGTCGGCAGCTCCTTCATAATTGGCAAGGCCCTCGGAGATGTCTCCGAGCTGTACAATGCACTTCACCTCCGGAACGGTATTCTTCACCACCTGCTTCAACTGCGCTATCTGGTCGTTCCAGTTGGCTTCGGTGACTGGAGCATAGGTCTTGGTTATCTGCCTGTGGTCTCCGGCCTTTTCAGCGAGCATAGCATCAAGGTCATAGAACTTGGTGTCGCAGTAGTGCATATCACCAAGAAAGATGAAACTCATCGAGCTGTTCTTCTTCTTAGGAGCTGCGGGTGCCGCTTCGGAAGTGCCGGTTTCGTTGTTTTCATTCAGGGCGGCAACAGTCTTGGCGCATCCTGAACCTGGATTCGCCGTAAAGAGACAGAAAAGGGCCGCAACGGACAAAATATGCTTCTTCATTGTAAATCGAAATAATGGTTGAATGTTTTCGACAAGAGAGAAATGCATCCGTCCGATTCTTTGACGAGCCCAAATTTATAAACCTGATGTTAACCCGATATTAATGTTCATATTAACCAACGGTTTTGTAGTGGAATTTTAACAATTAGCTTCGATTTTCACCGACTTTTTACAGTTTTTCCGTACCGTGATTCGAATTTATTCCTTACTTTAGCAGCAAGACTGAGACATTTGGAATCCCGTCCGATTCTTTGACAGGAACAAACAGAATAATTCATGTTCAAGGGATGACAAATTCAAGGTTTATTCCGGCATTGGCCTCCTTGCTGATGCTGGTATCCTGCCTTCAGACGCAGGAATTCGTTCAGGACGTATTCGTCTATGAACCCCACGGATCCCAGGTAAGCATCGCTCAGCTCAGACAACTGACCCCCGATGCTGTAATCGAAGACGATATTTATGTCCAGGGCATAGTTACTTCAAGCGACGCAAGTGGAAACTGGTCGCAGAAAGTAGTCTTTCAGGATGAAAGCGCCGGCATATCGATACTCGCTGACCTGGGCTCCTCAAATCAACTCTTTCCCGAGGGTTCGAAAGTCTCTGTCCAGTGCAAGGGAATGATCCTCGCGCAGGTGAATGGCATCACCTGCCTGGCAGCCTCTGTTTCCGGCGAGGGCTTGCAGAAGAAAGCCGTTGCCATAGACAACAGGACTGTGCGCAACTCCATGTTCGTGGTCCAGGGCGGCGAGCCTGTAGAGCCTGCTGTAGTGGGCATAGGGGAACTCTCGGCATCCAATCTTTACAAGGATGACTGTCTGGTGAGGTTCGAGGACGTTTTCTTCCAGACGTCCGATCTTCCGTTCTCCAACGAGGGAGGCTCTTCGGAACAGTACAGGACCGTGTATGACAATGACGGCCACGCCCTTCTTCTTTGCACAAGCGACGGTGCGACAATGGCAGGCAGCAAACTGCCTTCGGGCAAGGGGTCCATCACCGGTATCCTCAACTATCCCAACGGGACTCCTTCCGTTATGGTTCGCGGACTGGATGACCTCAGTTTCAATTCGTCCGAATCCGTCGAAGTCAACGACCCGGACGACCACGTTTCCGACATCTTCATTTCAGAATACTATTCCTGCGGTGAAAGCATATATATTGAAATATTCAATGCCGGAGAGGAATACGTGGACCTTTCAGATTATTCTCTCGCAAGGGACAGTATGTCCGACGGCAAGTTCGACACGGCTGTCACTCTGCCTGCAATGCAGCTCGGTCCTTTCGGAATGGCGCTTTTCTTCAATTCTGCCGCAATGGACAATATGGGACAGAAACCGACTGCGGACTGGGATCCTCTGAGAACCAACGTGTCAGGAATTCTCCTTGATGACCTCGAACTTGACGGCAATGCACAGATTGCTCTGCTTCGGGACCAGGAGATTGTGGACCTGCTATCTACTACCAACAAGTTCAACTGGGCTGCCGACAAGACCCTCGTCAGACGTCCAGGCATCAAAGGACACTCCAAGTCAAGTGATTTCACCCGTGCCGATGCCGGGTGGGTGACCAAAGTGGCCGGAAACGCCTACAATCTCGGCTTCCACCGCTTCTTCGAGACGGATCCGGACTTCGACACTCCGGCAAAGGTCCAGCCTGTGTCCATACTCAATCTCCGGAGCAAGCCTCTGGGAACCCTTGCTGAACATCTTTCCATCACGGGAAGGGTGACCTCGGCGCGTGAATCCGGGAATGTCCTGCCCGAGAGGCTCTTTATGCAGGACGATTCCAACAGGGGTATATGCGTGGCCTTCAGGAAGGGGCAGCGTCATCAGTACAATCCTGGAGACGAAATCACAATAAACATATATGGATCCGAAGTCACGGATGAGAACGGGCTCTGCGTGCTCTCCGGCTGCTTCGTCTCCCGTTCGGAGAACACGGGCGCTGCGAATCAGATGCCGGAGCCTATAGAGGCCTCCGTATCCCAGCTTGCCAATCTCCAGTCGATGTATGTCTATATCAAGGACGTACAGGTAACGGACGGAGAAATCGGCGTCAACTGGTCTTCCCATCCGATTCTCTCCTGCGACCTGTTCGGCAACGAATTCTATGTTTCAACCCTCTCCGACGCAAATTTCTCGGATCTTTCAATTCCTGAAAAGAGCGGATCCCTGGCCGGAATTGCGACAGTGACGGCAGAGGGGTACGGCATAATGCCTCGCGACGCCGACGACCTCGCAAAGCTGGATCAGAGCCGATTCGTGCCTATCGTGGCTGAGCAGGTGGCAGTATCCGCCCTGGATTCTGTCCAGGACGGTCAGGTGGCGGATGATATCAGAGTGACAGTATCCGTCATTTCCGACAATGGCGGAGGAAATATGCCGGGAAGCAGAATCTTTGTCCAGGACGAGACCGGAGGCTTCCTCCTTCAGCTTCCCGAGGGCTCCGGACCGTTCGACTTCGGCCAGACCCTCATAGTGGTCCTGAAGGATGCATCCATAGACAGAAGCGATGCTTTCGTCGTAACTCCTTCCGCTTCGACTTCGGTTGTGAAGATCGGAGCTCCGGACCCTTCCGTCCAGCCTGTTTCCATAACTCCGTCCCAGATCAAGGACAATCTCTACAAGCTTGTGACCATTTCTTCGGTCGAAGCCGACGAGGCCTTCAGGATGAGCACTTTCAAGGACATTGTAAAATTCAATGCGAAAGGCATTTCCAAGACCATAAACGTGGTGACGGAGAACACTGCGGAATGGTACGGTTCATATCTGCCTCTGGCCACCGGTTCGATAACAGGACTCATAGCCCCGGAAGGTGACAACTACGTCCTCTATCCGAGATACTCGTCAGACCTCGAAGGACTGCCGTCGCGCGGCACCAGGCTGAACGGCGAGAAGGTCGTGTATTTCGTACCGTCAGCCGACCCTGCTGCCGACCTTTTCGTCTCTGAGGTCGTGATGGGTGATCTTGATGCCAACGGTGTCCTCCTTTCTACGGTAGCCCGCAACAAGTGCAACTCCAAGTTCATCGAGCTTTTCAACCCGCAGGGAGAAGATCTGATTCTCGAAAACTACAGGGTCGCCTGCATCAAGTACAACAACTCGGTTGCCCGCTCTGACATAACTTATTGGCAGTTCCCGTCCGGTCTTGTCCTCAATCCGGGCAGAACCGTGGTCTTCAAGTATGTCAGCTCAGCCCTTGGCTCGTCAAACACTTCCAAGATGACCAACACCCTCTGGCCGGCAGGATATGCGGGCGATTCCAATCTGACGTCAGGTGTCACGGTGGATACGGATGCCGTTCCAGGAGTAATCCTTGTTCTTGACGCGAGGGACTATGCCAAGACCATAGCCAATTCCACTCAGTCCTTCCCGGCCTTCGACGGCAACGACATACTTGTCGTCCAGAAGACAAGTGACGGAGGAACCACCTGGAAAGAGATAGACAGAGTATTCTCGTTGCCGACAGCAGATGGTACCTTCACGGGCAAGGTTGTCTATCCTTTCCTCTCGAGCTACATGAGGAAGGCCGGCAAGCTTGGTGTCGTTTCCAACGAGACGGATGCACTTTCCGAAGCCTATACCCTGAAGACGAGCAACCGCAACAGAAACGACTTCGAAAGCGTTCAGTGCAATCCTGTCAGCGGAGGCGCCGCAAACTGGACGCCTACGGCTTTGGGAGACGTATCCGACCTCGGCGTCCACAGTTTCTCCATCGAACAGTGATGATGTGAAAATGGATGCCGATTCTCGGCAGACAATAAGGAAATAATGCGTAAATTGGCGGCTCTGCTTATGCGGGGCCGCTTTTTTAGTCAGTACAACCTGTTGACATCGATACACCTTGGCAAGTTATCTTCAAATAGAGAATATCAGCAAATCCTATGGGCCGAAGATTCTTTTCGACAGGATAGGCTTCAATATCAACGAGGGAGACAAGATTGCCCTCATCGCGCCGAACGGAACGGGAAAGACATCCCTGATGAGAATACTCGCGGGGAAGGACAAGAGTGATTCAGGCGGAAAGATAACCTTTCTCAAGGACATACGCATAGCCTTCCTGGAACAGGAGTATGACTATGACCCGGAAAGGACGGTGTTCGACCAGATACTCTCCTCGAGCACTGAATTCACCTCTCACCTGGACCAGGAACATCTGTGGGAATATGAACTCAGAATTGAAAAGTTCCTCTCCAATTTCCGCCTCGACAAGTCCAAGCTGATGAAGGAACTCTCCGGCGGAGAGGTGAAGAGGGTGGCGCTGACCCAAATGCTTGCCAGCGAGGCCGACTTCTACATAATGGACGAACCGACCAACCACCTCGATATCGACGCCATAGAATTCCTCGAATCCCATCTGAGCCGTTCTCGATGCACCTTGTTCATGGTCACGCACGACCGCTATTTCCTCGACCGGGTCTGCAATACAGTGATGGAAATGGATCGCGGTTCCATCTATGTCTATAAGGGGAATTACCAGAATTTCCTTGAAAAACGCGAGGAGAGGATAGCCGTCTACAATGCGGAGACGGACAAGGTGAGGAACATACTCCGCAGGGAACTGGAATGGATACACGCGACTCCCTGTGCCCGCACGGGAAAAGCAAAATACAGGATTGATGCCTTCCACGAGCTCAAGGACAGGGCGGAGCAGGTCAGAGTGGAGAAGCAACTGGATCTGGGCGACTTCCGCAATGCCTCGGGAACTCCCCGTCTGGGGACCAAGATAATAGACTGCAGTCACCTCAGCTTCGAGTATGACGGGATATGCTACCTCAAGGATTTTACCTACAATTTCAGCAGGGGAGAGAAGGTCGGCATAGTGGGTCGCAACGGGGTGGGAAAATCCACCTTCATCAACCTGCTTACCGGCTATGTTCCCGATGATTCCGCGAACGGAGTGATGACGGGCACAATCGAAAGGGGAGAGTCCATAAGGATAGGCTACTACCACCAGTCGGGAATGGCCTTCGACGAGGATCAGACCGTGCTCGAGACGGTCAATGACACCCGCCTGCTGGGGCGTTTCCTCTTTCCCCACGATATGCTCGACAACAAGGTCGGCAAACTAAGCGGTGGAGAGAAGAGGCGGCTTTATCTGCTTACCATACTGATGAGCCAGCCCAATGTGCTGGTGCTCGACGAACCCACCAACGACCTGGACATCGTAACCCTCAACATTCTCGAGGAATATCTCAAGGAATTCGGCGGAACCCTTCTCATCGTATCTCACGACAGGCATTTCCTGGACAGGCTAGTGGACCATCTCTTCGTCTTCTGCGGAGAAGGCGTCATCAAGGACTTCATAGGCAATTTCTCGGAGTACAGGGCCTTCATCAAGGGCTATGAGGCAAGTCAGGAGAAGGCTCGCAGGGAGAAGGCTTCTTCCGTCAGGCCGGCTGCCGGGCTGCAGTCGGGAGTTGCGGACACTGGGAATGTTCAGGAAAGCGTGACTAAAACATCGAAGCGCAAGCTCAGTTACAAGGAGCAGAAGGAACTTGAGCAGCTTGAGAAGGATCTCGAGGCCCTGAATACGGAAAAAGCCTCTCTCGAGGAAAGGCTCTCAGGCGGTTCCCTTGCCGGAGATGAACTCACCAGGGCTTCGGTCCGCATAGGCGAGGTGATGTCACTTCTGGACGAAAAGGAGATGCGCTGGCTCGAGCTGTCCTGTCTGTAAGGCCCTGCCCTCGTCAGCCCTGCCTTCGTCAGCCCTGCCGGCTGCAGGTCAGCGGAACATCCTGTCCACTTCCTTCACGGCCTCAGGCGCCGCGAACACCACAACGTTGTCATAGGCCTCGATGCGGGTAGTGCCGACGGCAATCATGCTCTCGCTGCCCCTGATGAGACCGCCCACGACAGCATCCGCAGGGAAGTCCAGATCCTTCAGCGGAGCCTTGGTGATTTTGGAATCCGGCGCCACGTTGTATTCCAGGACTTCCGCATTGGTTCCGTTCATATACTTTATGAAGCGCACCTTGCTGCTGAGGGTGAATTTGAATATCCTCCCGGCCGTTATGAGCTTCTTGTTGATGATGGCATCCACGCCCATCTCTTCCGCGAGGCGTATGTACTCGAGATTTTCGACCTCGGCGATGGTCCTGTCTATGCCCATCTTCTTTGCGGCAACGCAGGCGAGTATGTTCGCCTCGCTGTTGTTCGTCACGGCAACGAAGGCGTCGTAGTCCTTTATCGCCTCGTCCATCAGCGTGTCGGTGTTGCGTCCGTCCCCGTTGACCACGGTTACATTGCCGTCCAGACGTGAGGATATGTCGAGGCATTTGTCCCTGTTTATCTCGATGATCTTGATATGCTCCAGCTTCTTGCCCAACTGCTTCGCGACCATTTCGCCTATAGGGCCTCCACCTATGATCATCAGCCTGTTGATTTCGATATCCTTCTTCCCGAGGTATTCCATCAGCATGGTTATGCCCTCACGCTTTGCGACTATGAACACGAGGTCGTGGTAGTGGAAGCGGGTGTCCGGTTTCGGCATTATGGTCTCGTTCTTCCTCGATATGGCGACCACGCGGAACTGCAGGTCCTCGGATGGGAAGGCGTTCGCGAATTCGAGTATGTTCATATCAATGATAGGCGATTCCTCCTCGAGCTTGAATACGGCCAGCTGGAGTTTTCCGCGTCCGAAGTTCATGGAGTCTATGGATGCGGTGCGCTCCAGAAGCTCGACAATCTCGCCGGCGGCGATTCTCTCCGGATAGAAGAGCAGGTCAATGCCCATTTCCGTGAACAGCAGCTTGTTGTCATAGGAGAGGTACTCTTCGTTGTTGATTCGGGCGGTGACCTTCTTGCTGCCGAGATTTTTAGCGAGTATGGCGCTTACTATGTTCACGTCCTGGGAATGGTCCGGGTTCACGGCTATGAACAGGTCGGCCTTTTCCGCGCCGGCTTTGCGGAGTACCTCTATGGACGAGGATTTTCCTTCGACCGAGATTATGTCCGTATACTCCGAAAGGGAACGGAGCCTCTGCGGGTCGTTATCAATGACGGTGATTTCATTCGATTCGTTGCTGAGCATCTTCGCGAGATGCGAGCCTACCTCGCCGGCTCCGGCAATGATTATCTTCATATTCTCTCTGTTTTGCAGAATCCTTGTGCATTTTCTACTTTCCGGTCGCGTCGTCGACTATGTCAAAGACTCTCTCCTTGTACAATGGCGCCAGCGGTACTATGAGACCCTCGGCGAAACCCTTGAGCGCAACCTTGTCTGTGTTTCTGGAAGCTTCGGGGGAGAGACGCAGCACCGTCCTGGCGCATCGCGCTCCGTTATGGAGATCCTCCCTGAGCCAGAGTGCAATGGCTTCAGGGTCGATGGGGCTGCGCAACTGCCTGAACTCCTTGTGGGCCTCGCGAACAGCCTTGAAGTAGTCTCGCCTTCCTTTCAGAAGATAGACAAGGGCTGAGCAGCAGTCAAGGAACATCCTCAGCCTTATTCTGCTGCGCGCCAGTTTGCATCCTGTCCTGACGCTTGCTTCGATGAAACTGTCCTCGAAACTCTCAGGAGCTTCCTTCAGCACCTCAAGACAGTTTGTGTAGTCATCTGTGCATATCGCGAAATCGTCCGCATCCCTTACAAGCAGGTCGTAGAGCGAGAGCATCGAACAGCTTGCTGCAAGGTTGTTCTGCATCATCAGGAGATTGTTGCGATAGTTCAGCTTCAGCTTGAAGGGGGAGTTCTGGGGAAGCGTGCCGCCTCCGACGTGATATACAATGGAGCGGGGAACCACATTCACCCTGTATCCGGCATTCCTCGCACGCCAGCAGAAATCTATCTCCTCCATGTGTGCGAAAAATCTGTCATCCAGACCCTTGAGCTCCTTCCACACCCTGCTTCTGACCATCAGGCAGGCTCCGCTAGCCCACAGCACATCCTCAGGGTCGTCATATTGGCCTTCGTCCACCTCGACCATGTCCATCACCCTGCCCCTGCAGAGCGGATAGCAAAGTTCGTCAAGGTATCCTCCCGCCGCTCCGGCATATTCGAACTGGTCCCTGTTGTACCAGCTGCGCAGTTTCGGACCGCAGACGGCGCATTCGGGATGATACTCCATCCACTCCTTGAGGGGATACAGCCATCCGTCAGTGACTTCTATGTCTGAATTGATGAGCAGGAAATATTCCGGAGCATTGTCAGGGTCCTTCATCAGGATGTCGAAGGCCCTGTTGTAGCCGCCGGTGAAGCCGTGGTTCTTCCTGAACTGGACAATGCGCACTGAAGGACAGTATTTCCTGAGCCATTCTCGGGAGCCGTCAGTCGATGCGTTGTCTGCAACTATTACCTCGGCATCTTCCCCCGGGCCGCCCTCGGGGTCGTGCCCCACGGATGCCAGAAGTCCGGGCAGGAACTTCTCGAGGAAGTCTTTGCCGTTCCAGTTCAATATGACGATGGCAGTCATTGCGTGACTTTTTCTCTATCCCGCAAATTTATACTTTTTTCCGGATTTCCCTCCTGACGAGTTCACATCCGTCTTCGTTACGTATGTTTTGGAATTAATATTTGTTTGTGTAAATTCGTCAGCTCATAAAAATGCCTGTTTGACTTATGAAAAACAAAACATTTATCCTTGCTATCCTGACTTGCCTTTGTGCATGTACACAAATCAAAGATGAAGTCTCTGATCTTCCTGACATGAGTTCAGTGAATAAGTCTCTGGAAGAGATTCTGTCAATGATTCAGTCAATCACAGTGGTACCGGACTATAGCGATGGCTATGTCAATGCCTCATACGGTAATGATGCTACTGTTGATTTCGAGATATTCCCGCTTTCTGCAGCAGAGGCTCTTGCCGGGAACTGGTCAGGAGCAGTATCTCTTCGTGCAGTTTATACCGAACCTGCCACCAAATCTTCACATACTTTCGTTGACCTGCCGGTCAGCAATGTTACTTATGCTGACGGCATTGTTACTGTAACGTACAATTCCATCGGATTGAGTGCTGAGTTCTGGAATGAATCAGCAACAGCGAATGCACGACTACTTATTTCTGATGGAAACAACTGTGTAGCATCTCAATACTATTTGCTTCGACCTCTACTTGATTTCTCATCGGCAACAGATTTATCCTCCGATGAAAGTGCCAATAGCTATATAGTATCGTCAGCCGGAGCATATAAATTCAAAACAACAAAGGGCAATAGTACAGAATCGGTTGGCAATGTTTCCTCCTGCGAAGTTCTTTGGGAGACATTCGGGACATCGACTGCTCCAAAGCCTGGGGATTTGATTGTGCTTGCGCAATATGAGGCCGGAAATATTCACTTTTTTTCGAGTTCCAATAAGGGCGACGCTGTCATCGCCGCCAAGGATGAATCCGGCAACATTCTGTGGTCCTGGCATATATGGATGACTGATGAGCCTCAGGAGCAGGTGTATAACAACAACGCCGGAACAATGATGGACCGCAACCTCGGAGCAACCTCCGCCACCCCTGGTGATGTCGGCGCCCTCGGCTTGCTCTACCAGTGGGGAAGGAAGGACCCGTTCCTCGGATCTTCTTCCATCAGCAGTAATACGGAAGCAATGTCCACCATCACTTGGCCATCTGCTGTTGAGTCTAATAATAGCACAGGCACGATAGACTATGCTACCGCAAATCCGACAACATTCATAACATACAATGGCAAGAATCACGATTGGTACTATACCGGCGACAGTTCAACGGACGATACCCGCTGGCAGTCATCAAAGACCATCTACGACCCTTGTCCGGCAGGTTGGAGAGTCCCTGATGGAGGCGGAAGCGGAGTATGGGCGACAGCGTTTGGAACAAGCAGCGGTTGGACAACAGCATCCAATTGGGATTCAACGAATTTGGGAATGGATTTCTCCAATACAGACAAGACTTTAGGTTCTTCCGGACCAATCTGGTATCCTGCTTCCGGTTATCGCGACTACCGCAAGTGGAGCATCAGCGATGTCGGTAGCTACGGCATCTATTGGTCGGTATCTCCTTATGAAAGGGGTGCGTACCGCCTCGGCTTCAGCGTCAATGGCGGCGTCGATCCGGCGTACAACAGCTATCGGGCTTACGGGCAATCTGTCCGGTGCCTCCAAGAATAATATTGATTAGCGGGCTGCATTCCGGGAACAAATACGTCGAGTTTGTTCCCGGCAGCTGGTTATCGTGAACCGAGCCAGATGAAAATCATTCCGAGCAGAATGAGACCGAGGTCGAGAAGTTTCGCCTTCATATTCTTGCGCTCCCTGAAAATGATGACTCCGCAGAAGAAGGAAACGATGACAGAACCGCGCCGTATAAGCGAAATGACCGAAATCATGGAGTCCGGTTGCTGGAGCGAGCTGAAGTAGGCGAAGTCGGCGGCAGATATGAACAGGGAAATCAGCAGTATGGACCATTTCCATCTGAAAGGGCCTCCGACCATAGCGGCGGACGGGTTCTCCTTCCTGAGCCTTGCGCTGGGTATCCATCTCATTGACAGGCAGATGATGCCCATCAGGAGGAACTGGTAGATGTTGTACCATCCCTGGACTATCTCCGGTTCGATCATTCTTGCGAGGTAGCGGTCGTAGAGTCCGCTGATTGCGCCTATGACTGCAGCCCCGGCCACGCACCATATCCATCTGTTGTGGACGAAGTCGATGTGCTCCTTTTCCCTGCTTGAGATGCTCAGCAGAAAGATGCTGACGAAGGCAAGGATGACGCCTGTCCATTGGAGGAGGTTCAGTCTCTCGCCGAACACTATCATTGCTCCTATCAGCACGAGCACCGGCCTGGTCGCGTTGATAGGTCCTACAGTCGTGATGGGAAGGTGCTTAAGTCCGAAATATCCCAGAATCCAGGATGAGAGCACTATGCACGCCTTGATGAAGAGAAGGAGATGGACCTTCAGACTCACGGTCCCAGCGACAATCGAACTGACTGTTACAGGAGCGAAGATGAGTGAACAGAAAAGCGTGTTCAGCAGCAGGACGGGAAGGACTGCGTTGTCCTTGAGGGCCGCTTTCTTGGACGTGTCGTAAAACCCCAGCAGAATTGCCGAGGTAAAAGCCAATAACAACCACATATACACTTAAAAATATCCGTTTCAGCATTTGCCGTGTCCGCCGCAGCAGCCACCTTCGCCGTGCCCTTCACCGCAGCAGCCACCGTCGCCATGACCGTCGCCGCCGCAGTTTCCGCCGTGGCAGCCGCCGTGACAGCCACCGTGGCAGCCGCTCCTTGCAGCCGCCAGCTCCCCGTGAAGACCGTCAGCGAGTTCCTCTGCGGTTGCCTCGCGAACACTGAGTATCTCTCCGCTGAAATCGAGAGTCTTGTCGGCCATAGGATGGTTCAGGTCCATCTTCACGAACAGCTCGCCCACTTCCGCCACCTTGGCCGGGATGACCTGTCCTGCGGAATTGGTGAGAGGCACAGTCTTTCCGACTTCGAGCAGGTCGTATCTTATCTGCCCGTCAATCTCGAACGCCGCGATAGGCAGTTCGACTATCCTGCCCGGGTCGCTTACTCCGTACCCATCCTCGGGGGCAAGGGTGAATGCGAATCTGGCTCCCGGCTCGAGTCCCTCGATGTACTCTTCGAATTTCGGAAGAAGCATGCCAGTTCCGAAAATGAAATCCAGAGGTCTCTCCTTCACGGTATGGTCAACCAGCTGTCCGTCGACGGTAAGTTCATAAATCAGTTCGACTACTTTGTTGCTCTCTATTTTCATTGCTGTTTTAATTACTTGTTCTGTCATCATAACTGTTCCTGCGGCATCGCCATCCGGCTGTCCCGGCGCTTCAGTCTGTCTCTATGACGAGAAACTGACATCGCCGAAGGCGAGGGTCGGGATCTGCCAGCGGGAACACTTCCTTGCATCGCTTCCCGCCATCAGCAGGGAGGACCAGAGATCCTTCATATTGCCGGTGACTACAAGTCCATGCACAGGTCTTCTTATCTTTCCCCGGCTGAAGGTGAATCCTTCCACCCCGTAGGAGAAGTCCCCGGTCGTGCCGTTGCAGTTTCCTCCGTTGAACCCCGTCACGAGTATGCCGTTCCTGCACTCCTTAAGAATGCGCGGCAAATTTATCTCATTTCCGGGGATATTGCAACCTTCGCCCGCATAGGGCATCAGCACGGGTACGGATGGACCTTCGATTGTCGGTTCCGTTCCGAGCTTTCCTGCTGAGTAGTTGTCCAAAAAGTACATCCCTACTCTTCCTTTCTCTATGACAGGGCGGTTCAGGGTCGCGACGCCCTCGGTGTCGAAGAGTCTGGCTCCGTTCATACCCCTTTCCCTCGGAAGGTCCATAATGGTGAGCCCTTCGGAGAAGACCTTTTCGCCCAGGCATCCTTCGAGGAAGGAACTCTTCTGCTGGACGGCCATGCCGTAGAGCGCGGAAAACAGCGGCGCCACGAGTCGCGAGGAGACAGTACGGTCCACAACCATGGTCCTTCTCCCGCCTCTGGCCTTTCCCTGCCCGACCTGTGCCGCTGCGCGCTCCACTGCTGTAGGAAGACAGTCCGGAAGAAGTTCCCTGAGTTTCCCGAGGAAGGCAGAGGCCTCCCACCAGTAGCCGCTGTACTTGCGCCCCTGGCTGTCTTCGAGGGTTACTTCGCAGCATACGGAAAAGGATGTTTCCGTATGTCTGGCTCTCAGACCGTTGGAGTCAAGTATCAGGTTGTCGTCTATGTTGTCCGAGTATTCGCTTTCGATGCTTGCAATCCTGCAGCCCTGAGGTGCATCCACCCTTGGTTGTGAAGCCATCGCGAGTTCCAGCCTGTTCTGCGGTTCGAGCGTTTCGTATTCGGGATCATAGAGCCCGGATTCCAGGCCTGTGACTGCGTCCTTTGCGCAGCGCGAAGGGTCGGGGAGACTGCGCAGGGGATCAGGCGCGAGCAGTCTTGTGGCTGCCACCGTCTGCCTGACGAAGCTATCCAGTTCCTCCTTCTCGAGCCGGTCCGTCGAGTAAGTTCCGTATCTTCCGTCCACATACAGGTGCATGAATATGCTCCTGTCGGTACATCTGGTGACCTTGTCGAGTTCCCCGTCCAGCAGGGCGAAGGAGTCGGTCACGCTCTTGCTGAGCGAAATCCTCGCTGCAGAAGCTCCCTGTGCGAGGGCCTGCGCGAGACAATGTTCAGCGAGTCGTATTTCTTCCGGGTTGATTCTCATGGTTCTGTAATTCTTGTGCTCAGGGTCAATCTCCGCCCACGGTCAGCGAACGTACGAGGACGGTCGGGATGCCGCAGCATACGGGCACCGACTGGTCCTTTCCGCAGGTCCATGTCCCATTGTCCAGTTTGAGGTCGTTACCTGCCGCGAGTATGTCGGCGAGGGCCTCAGGCCCGTTTCCAATTATGTTGATATCCTTGATAGGAGCGGTCAGGCGCCCGTTTTCTATCAGCTTGCCGCTTTTGACATAGAAGGTGAAGTCACCCTCTCCAATCTTGACCTGTCCGTTTCTGAACTCGTCCACATAGATGCCCTTGCGCACTCCGGCTATGATATCGGACGGATCGGCGTCTCCGCTTTCCATATAGGTAGCCCTCATTCGCGGGATAGGATTGTACCTGAAGCTTTCCCTGCGGCCGTTCCCAGTAGGGGCGACACCGTAGTGGGCTGCGCTGATTCTGTCGTGGAGGTAGGATTCGAGTATGCCGTCCCTGACCATATAGGTCTTCTGTCCGGGCACGCCTTCGTCGTCCCAGTTGCATGCACCCCTGTTTCCGACGACAGTCGCGTCATCGACGATGCTGATTCCCTTTCTGCAGACCCTTTCCCCTATGCGTCCGCTGAACACCGACTGTCCCTTGCGGTTGAAGTCCGCTTCGAAAGCATGGCCCATTGCTTCGTGGAGCAGTATTCCGGAAGCTCCGCAGCCCATCACGACGGGCATCTTTCCTCCCTTGGGCCTGCTTGCGGCGAAGCAGTCCTCTATGCCTCTGACCGTCTCACGGCTGATTTCTCCTATCAGGCTTTCCGACATGAATGTGGAAGGCCCTTTCCTGAATGAGCGGCTGGCACCCTTCTGCTCAGTGCGACCATCCTTCGAGAATATTGCAGAAGCCATGGCGCTCCCCATAGGTCTTGTGTCGTATGAGAGTTCGCCAAGGGAGTTGTACATCAGGATGTCGCTCTCGCTGCTGCTGAGCCTCACCACTACCTTCTCGAGACTTATCCCGGGGTCGGGAATCTCTGCGGCCCTGTCCCTGACCTGGGCCTCTATGGTCTTCAGCGTCGGCAACAGACGGTCTGCGGTAAGGCTTCGCCAGGATTCCGTCACAGGGTAGAAGCCGGCGGCGGGGCGGGACGGGAGTCCCGCCGCCGGGGCGGCGCAGTATGCGCCCGCGCCGCCCCGCGAGGCTGCGGCGATTGCCGCCGCAGCCTTCGCCGCCGCCGTCATGTCAGCCATCGCGGTAGTCTCCGAGTAGGCATAGCCGGTCTTCTCTCCGCAGAGTACGCGTATTCCCACCCCGTAATCCACGTGGAAGCCTCCGGAACTCACCTCCGAGTCCCTGAGAACCAGTTCGTTGAAGGTGCTGTATTCGAAGTAGAGGTCAGCATAGTCCCCGCCTCCCGAAAGGGCAGTGGCAATCAGCTGTTTCAGATTTTCCTCACTGACCCTGAAAGTGTCAAGATAATACTGTTTCGTGTTCATTCATTCTTGCCGCTATGTGTCACGCCGTATCCGAACAGCGCGAAATCCCCCTTGCAGGGGTCTCCGGGGAATATATCCCTGAACGCATCCGTTATTTCCATTGCCGTGCGCAGGTCTTTCTGTTTCCTGACGGTAAGTCCCAGCTCGCTGGCCACGTTATATACGTGAACATCCAGAGGAATCACAAGTTCATCCTTCGAACTGTTTTTCCACAGGCCAAGGTCCACCTTCCCGTCATCCCTGACCATCCACCTTCTTATCATATTGATCTTCTTGTTCGGGGCTTTCGGGTCCGGCTTGCTTCCGAAAAGGACACATCTCATTCTCTCCGTGTCCATATCCTCAAGAGTCCCGCTTCCGAGATAATGTTCCCTGAGCCGTCCCAGAATCCCCGCCATCTCCGACCATTTCACCGTCCTGTGGAGACTCGTCGCGTCGTCCCGGTATTTCCCCCTCATCACATAATCATAAGGGTGCCAATCCATTTCGTCCATTGCGCGGACAGTGTCCCTCACTATCATGCACCGGCGTCCCCAGGCAAGATGCCCGGCAACGACGGCCGCGACCTCGACGTCCTGGAGGCAGGCCTCGCCGCGCCTGAGGAGTTCCGCAAATCTCGTAGGGAAGGCTATCGGATCCTCCCTGAAGTATGTCCTGTCGTTATAGGTCTCCGCCCATTCTCTCAGTTTGTCTCTTGTTTTCCTGTCCATTGCCCTGCCCATCCTGTACCTGGTCCATCCTTTACCTGGCCACTCTGTACCTTGTCCATCCGTCCAATTCGCCGAGGATATCGTTCCATACCTCCGCCTTGTCCGTCTCGTTCAGTATCTCGTGTCTCATTCCGTCGTATACCGTGAGTTCCACGTCACCGTAACCCACTGCCATCATCATCGCGACCGCCTTGTCGAGGTCCTTGTCGCTGATCCTGCAAGGATCGTCGCCTCCCGATATGAACCTCACCGGCAGTTTCGGGTTCTTCATTGCCCATCCCTTCCTGCAGTAGCAGTCCATGCTCAGCCCCAGCAGATTCTCGAACCCGTTCGCAGTGAACTGGAACTGGCATAGAGGGTCGGCGTTGTAGAGGGCCAGCGCTTCGGCGTCCGAACATACCCATGCGTTCTTTCCTTCAGACTCGAAGTTCTTGTTGAATGAACCAAGGGACATGGCCTGGAGCAGCGCCGGCCTTTTCCTTCCCCCGTTCCCCAGTCCTGCCAACTTCGCCAGCAGTCTACCCAGAGGGGCTGCGGCGTTCTTTGAAGGGCAGCCGCATACGAATAGCCCTTCAATTTCGTCGTCATACCGTTTCGTGAACGAGCGTACGACCATGGAGCCCATACTGTGCCCAAACAGGTACAGAGGCAGGCCCGGCCACTCCGCCTTCGCCCTCTGACCGACCAGACGCGCGTCGTCTACCATGGCCCTCCATCCTCCAGAGTACATGAACCCGAGGTCTTCAGGGGACTTCACACTCCCGCCGTGCCCCCTGTGGTCGTGGCAGATACAGTTGTACCCGTGAGCGGCGAGGAACTCCATGAACGGGATGTACCTCTCCTTGTGTTCGCACATTCCGTGCACAATCTGGACCGTGCCCTTGGGCTGCGCGGCTTCGATGGCAATCGCTTTCAGGACGATTCCGTCCGAGTTGGAATTGATTTCAATCTGTTTCATCTCATCTAAATTTTCGTATGGACTTTGTCAGTGTTTCGTATGACCTTTGTCCATGTTTTCGTATGACGTTTGTCCATGTTTTCGTATGACGTTTGTCCGTGTTTCGTATGACCTGTGTCCATGATTTCGTATGACGTTTGTCCATGTTACCGCAATGTCATGGACCTTGGACTATGCGGGATCTACGTCTATCTGAATATGGTCAAGGTATCCATATTCCCTCTCGAAGCGCGCAACCGCTCCCGCCAGCGCCCTTTTGTTCCTCGCCAGCGCGCCGTCCTTGGCGAGGGCGACATAGAGGCGGTTCCCGCATGGACCCGTAAACACTGCGCTCCCGTCCGCTTCCGCCCTCGACAGGGCTATGTGAAGGGCATTCGCAACTCCTGCCATCATCCTTCCGGCGCGGTTTCCGTCGGCATCGTTGACAGTGACTCCGACAAGGCGCGTGAACGGAGGATATCCGAACTCCTTCCTCTCCCCGAGTAATTCCTGGCAGTTGTCTGTGTCTTTGAACCGGGCGTATACGGGATGTTCGGGATTGGCGGTCTGGATTACGAACAGACCGCGCTCGCCACGCCTTCCGCATCTTCCCCTGAACTGCTCCAGAAGCTGGACTGCCTTTTCGTCCGCCCTGAAATCATCCAGTGCAAGCATCGAGTCCGCCTGGATGACCGCGACAAGAGTGACCCCCTCGAAATCAAAGCCCTTGCTCAAAATCTGCGTGCCGATGAGCATTCTTGTCCTGCCTCTGGAAAAATCCCTGATGACTGCAGCCTCGGCCTTCCGGTCCGTCGCCACATCGCTGTCGAGCCTCGCTATTGTCAGGTCCGGCCATATCTTCTCCGCCTCCTCCTCTATCTTCTGGGTCCCGGCCCCGATTCCGTGCAGTTCTCCTCCGCAATCTGGACACAGCCCCGTATATGGTGCAGACCAGCCGCAGCGGTGGCAGAGCATGCGCTCGGCCGAGCCCGTGTGCCTGGAAAGCGGAAGGTTACATCGGGGACATTTGGGTATTGTTCCGCAGCCCTCACACTGAAGGGCGGGAGAGTAAGACCTCCTCGCGCGCAGTATCATAACCTGTCCTCCTGCTGCCAGAGCGTCATTTATGTGCCTGATTAGCCTGTAGGAGAAACTGCCCATCATTCCCCGCTTCTTCCTCTCGGCCACGGTGTCGATTATCTCGACCTCGGAATCCTCCGCGCCGTGGTATCTCTGTCTGAGTTCCACGAGGGAGTATCTTCCTGTCCTGCAGTTGTACAGGGATTCCAGCGATGGAGTCGCGGAACCGAGCAGCACCCTGCAGTCTTTATGACAGGCTGACAGCATCACCGCGACGTCACGTCCGTTGTATCTCGGGGCGGGAGAGTCCTGCTTGTATGAACTGTCGTGCTCCTCGTCCACTATTATGAGTCCGAGATTCTTGTGGGGCAGGAACAGCGAGCTCCTGGTACCCAGAACTATATATCCGCCCTGCGCCTTTTCCTCTCCCGCCTTTTCCTCTCCCGTCTTTTCCTCTCTCTGCCTTTTCGCGCTGTCGGCCTCCTCCATCGCGTCACCAATCCGGGCTATTCGACTTGCAACTTCGCCTTTACGTGCTGCCGTTTCGTGAGAATGGAACACCATCAGCTTGTCTCCAAACCTGTCCCGGAGCCTTTCCTCCAGCTGGCGGCTCAGGGCAATCTCGGGAACGAGATACAGGACATTGGAATGTTCCAGTACCTCGAGGGCGAGTTTCTCATATATGACAGTCTTGCCGGATCCCGTCACCCCTTTCAGCAGTACAGGCTTTCCGTTGCCTGCGAATGCACCCTTTATTTCCGAATATGCTCTCTCCTGCTCCTCTGACAGCACGATTTCCCCATTGCCCTCCGTCGGGCCATCAGCGGCGACCTCGCCCCTGCGGCCTTTCAAGGCTTCCAGTTCTGCGGCATATCTGGAACGTGTCGCATCAGTCCTCGCCTTGGCCAGGCTCCGCTCCAGTCTTTCGATCTTCCGAAGTCTTCTTTCTTCGATTCTCGCCTTGACCTCCTCCTGGTCCATCCTGTGGGCTGGGAATGCGCTCTTGTATACCTCACCGACCGTACATAGGTAGTAGTCAGCTATTTTCCGCCACAGATCCATCTCTGCGGAACTGACGTTGTGGAGATGTTCCTCGACTCCAATTATCGGCTTAACCTTGGCCTCGGACAGGTTTTCCGGCAGAGTCTCGGCGTTTGAGGAAACCACTCCGACATATTCCCTTCCGGAAAATTTCACCCTGACCTTGTCGCCCGGGCGCGCCGTTCCCCGGGAATCCCTGTAATAAGGAATCCATTCCAGTTTCAACGGCAATATGACCTGTACGAATGCACTCATTTCCAAATCGTACAAATATACTGACGATTCCCCGATTTTCTCCTATCTTTGCAGACGGTCTGAAGCATGAAAATCAGCACTAATATATGGAGAATGCTGACTGTCATTTATCTGGCGGTCGTTGCATATCTGTGTTTCTGGAGATTCAGTCCGTCACCATCCGTGCCGAATTTCATTTTCGGCATCCCGACTGACAAGGTCCTGCATTGCCTGATGTTCACCCCGGCGGTGCCCCTTGTTTTTCTGTCCCTTCCCGGGAAATGGAAGAGGGGATTCTGGATGGAACTGCCCATACTCCTGCTGACTGCAGTTTTCTCGGCCACCGTGGCAGGGCTTGTTGAACTCTTCCAGGGTCTTACAAGCTACAGGAGTTGCGACCTTTACGATTACTATGCAGACATTGCAGGCATCAGTTTCGCCTCCATCGTCACCCTCTCAGTCCTCGCCTTCCGTGCCTTCCGCTCCCGCAGGTCCCGCAACGGGCGATAAGCTTTTAGTAAGTTCATTGACATTTTTGATATTAGTATTGCAAAGCTTCTCATAACTTCTTTATAATATCGAACTTTCATTATATTTGCACTTGCGAAACCGCCATTTCGGAAACCACTGTTTCGCAACTATAATTCAATACCATGAGATTTTTTGACAGAACAGAAGAACTGGCATCTCTCAAAGAGATTCAGGAGTTGTCTAAATACAATGCTCAATTCACAGTAGTCACCGGTCGTCGTCGTATCGGTAAGACTCACCTTGTATGGAAAGCATATGAAGACCAGCCAATACTTTATTTCTTTGTGGCCCGCAAAGCTGAAAGCGACTTGTGCTCTGACTACCTCCTTGAAATTGAAACCAAGTTGGGCTTGCCCATGATGGGTAAAGTTGAACGTTTTCCTGAACTCTTCGAGTATCTGATGAAGCTCTCCGTCGAACGTCCGATAACACTGTTTATTGACGAGTTCCAGGAGTTCTTTAAAGTTAATAAATCTGTCTATAGCGACATGCAGCGTATCTGGGATAAGTATCATACTGTGTCCCACATCAACCTCATAGTCTGCGGTTCCATCTACTCAATGATGACAAAGATATTCAAAGATAAGAAGGAGCCTTTGTACAATCGTCAGACACGTTTCATGTCAATAAAACCGTTTACTCCTGCAGTACTGAAGGAGATAATGGCAGAATATAACCCGGATTACACTCCAGAAGACTTGCTTGCTCTCTACTCATTTACAGGTGGAGTTGCTAAATATGTCCAGTTGCTCATAGATGCAGGAGCCACAACAAAAACAAAGATGCTCAATCAGATCATTAAATCAGACTCAATATTCCTGGGCGAAGGCAAAGCCATTCTCATTGAAGAATTCGGCAAAGACTATGGCATATACTTCTCAATCCTTTCAGCAATTGCATGCGGCAAGACCTCACGGTCAGATATAGAGAATATCGTCGGCAAGGAGATCGGTGGCTACCTTACAAAGTTGGAGAATGAATATGAAGTCATCAGCAAGAAACAGCCGATCTTTGAAAAAAGTTCAACCAAGAATGTTCGATATACGATTGAAGACAACTTCTTCACATTCTGGTTCCGCTTCATATACAAGTACAACTATATGCTTGAGATTGAGAACTACGACGCTGTAAAGACCATCATCAATCGCGACTACGAGTCTTTCTCCGGACTGATGCTTGAACGCTACTTCAAAAGCATTCTCATAGAAAGCAAGAAATATACCCGCATCGGCAGTTGGTGGGACCGAAAAGGAGAAAATGAAATTGACATTGTTGCAGAAAACGAACTTGACCAGCAAGCCCTCTTCATTGAAGTCAAACGAAAGATTAAGAACTATAACCCGGAACTCCTGAACAGTAAGATAGCAGCTTTCACTCGCGCCACTGGCGAGTTAAAGAACTACATTGTGACTCAGAAAGGTGTTTCTCTGGAGGACATTTGACATGAGGGAACGACCTCAAAGTCACTAGGAAGTTTTAGTTACCCTCAAGGGTAATAATGCTAACTGTTGAATGTCAGGAGTATATGTTTCGTCGTATCCATATTACGAAAGGAGGCGACTAAATCACTTTAGTCGCCTCCTTTGGGGTGGTGTCACCGGGAATCGAACCAGGGACACAAGGATTTTCAGTCCTTTGCTCTACCAACTGAGCTATGACACCGTTTTGTTTGGGATTGCAAATATAGCCAGTTTTTTTGACTCTGCAAATTTTTCTTTCACCAATACCGATATCATCGCTCGCGTCCTTCTTCGTATGACAAAAAACTGATTCAAATCTGATGCGGCGTATCCATTTCAGCTTTGTATGAACCGATGGTGTGGCCGAATGCGAGGATATTTTCTGAAGATTCTGTAAATTCGCCCGGTTTATCAGATATGTTTTTTTGAAATGATATACTATTATTCAGGTTGCGGAAACAGCAGATGGCTTGCAAATGAACTCGCTGCGGGCCTCGGGGAGGAGCTTTTCTTCATTCCCGACCTTCTGCGCAGCATGGGCATGCTTCCGGGCGGTGAAGGCCGGAAGACATCCGACCCTATGGAAATTGACGTTGACGCCCGTCCGCTCGGTTTCGTTTTCCCCATCTATGCATGGGCTGCGCCGGTGCTGGTAGAGGATTTCGTCAGCGCGGTCCGCTGGAAGGGCACTCCTTCGTATGTGTGGTTTGCATGCACCTGCGGAGACGAGATGGGGATGACGAGGGTCACGTTCGCGAAGATTTTGAAGAAATCAGGACTCATCCTCGATGCGGCCTACTGTTTCCAGATGCCCGAAACCTACCTCTGTATGCCGGGCTTCCATCTGGACAGCGAGGATGGTGCCCGCGCCAAGATAGAAGCGGCCAAGGCGAAATTGCCCCGTATTCTCGAAAATATCAGGGCTCATGGAAAGGTTGATGAACTGATTGTCGGTTCACTGCCGCGTCTGAAGTCATATCTCATACGTCCGGCATTTGTAAAGAATGCCTCCGACAGGCAGTACCGTGTCCTTGACGCTTGTACGGGTTGCGGGAAATGTGTCCGTGTATGTCCCCTCAGGAATGTAAAGCTCGTGGACGGACGCCCTCAGTGGCAGGGCGGGTGTACCCAGTGCATGGCCTGCTATCAGTATTGCCCTGTGAATGCAATCCAGTTCGGGAATTTCACCCGTGGCAAGGGCCAGTATCATTTCCCTGACAAGTAATCTGAAGCAACTTATTTTCTTCATAATTACTAAGTAGAGTCTGAAGATGGGAAAGACAGGACATATTTCGGAAGACAGCAGAAGGGTGGCGAAGAACACGCTCTTCCTCTATTTCCGCATGTTCATACTGATGGCAATCGGGGTCGTTACTTCGAGGGTCATCCTGAAGTCGCTAGGAGTAGAGAGCTACGGAATATACAATGCAGTCGCCGGAGTCGTCGTGATGTTCACGCTCCTGTCCAATTCCATCGCCCAGGCTATCAGCCGTTTCATCACCTTCGAACTTGGCCGCGCCGATTCTTTGTCAGACGGACAGTCGCGTCTTAGGGAGATATTCTCCGCTTCGGTATGGGTGCAGGCCGCCCTGTCCCTGCTTCTCATAATCCTGGTCAATACCGCAGGCCTCTGGTTCCTGTACAATAAGATGGTCATACCCGACGGACGACTGAGCGAAGCCCTCGTGGTTATGGAACTCTCTGTGGTCAGCCTCATAATCAACCTGTTCGCAGTTCCGTACAACGCTACCATCATCGCGCATGAACGCATGGATGCATTCGCATGGATAAGCCTGCTCGAGGCGGCGCTCAAGCTTGGAGTGGCGCTGGCGATATGGCTCTGCCCTTCAGACCGGCTGGTCGTGTATGCGGTCCTGATGGCTGCCGTTTCGCTGCTCGTCCGTTCCGCCTATGCTGCGTTCTGCCGGCGCCGTTTCCCGGAAAGCTGGGTCAGGCCGGGGAAGGACAGACCGAGTCGGGGGGTGTTCCGGGAAATGGCCGGATTTGCGGGATGGAATTTCTTCGGTTCGAGTGCATACGTAATCAACACCCAGGGTATGAACCTGCTCACGAACGTCTTCTTCGGTGTCACCGCCAATGCGGCCCGCGGAGTGGCGACGACGGTCGAGGGTATGGTCAAACAGTTTGCAACAAACTTCCTTACTGCAGTCAATCCGCAGATTACCAAGTCGTTCGCTGCCGGAAAGCAGGGCTATTCCTTCGTACTCGCAACCAAGGCCTCGCGCTATACCTATATAATACTGCTGCTCTTTGTCCTGCCGATACTCTTTGAGGCGGACTGGCTGCTCGAGCTGTGGCTGGATGTCGTTCCACCCCAATCGGCGGAATTCGTGAAGCTTGCTCTCCTCGGGGTGATGGTCGATATGGTTTTCAATCCGCTTCTGACCCTCGAACTCGCATACGGTAAGATAAGGAACTACTACATTGCAACGGGTCTGGTCTCTTATATGGCCCTTCCGGCTGCGTGGTTGCTCTTCAGGTTCACCTCCCTTTCCGCGAGCGCGACATATCTGGTGTTCATAGTGACCTATGTTGTCGTCGATGTGCTCAGACTGCTTTTCGTTGTCCGACAGGTCCATTTCCCCGCTGCGCGCTTTCTCTTCGATATTCTTGTGCGCTGCGGTGCGGTGACCCTTGTGTCCATGGCGCTGACGACTGCAGTTTCCCTCTATTTCCCTGCGGCATCTCCAAGATGGCTCCGTTTTCTTGCTGTCATATCGACGAGCACGGCAGCCATAGCGCTGAGCACCTGGTGCTTCGCAATGACCAAAGGAGAGAAGGCCTTCTTCACCGGAAAATTGAAGACTATGCTGAGAAACAAGTCTCTGGGATTGCTGGAAAGGCTTTCGCCCCTGCTTTCAGACCGGATTTATCTCAGGCTGAAGTACCCTCTTATGACCGGAAAACTCCTCCATCTGAGAAATCCCGGAACCTACAATGAGAAGTTGCAATGGTTGAAAGTCAATTACCGGGACCCTCTGATGGTCACTCTTGTGGACAAGGCTGCGGTCAAGGATTTTGTCGCCGGGAAAATCGGATCCGAATACCTCATACCGACCCTTGGACTGTGGGACAAGGCCTCGGACATCGACTTCGATGCTCTTCCTGAACGCTTTGTCCTCAAATGCACCCACGACAGCGGTAGCGCAGTGATTTGCCGCGACAGGGCAAGCTTCGACAGGGAGAAGGCGAGGAAAAGCCTTGCAGCCGCCCTCAATAAGGATTTCTATCTCGAATCACGTGAATGGCCATATCACCAGGTGCCGCGCCGTATAATAGCCGAACCGTACATCGCGGGCCTCGAATCCTCTGCCCGTGACTACAAGTTCTTCTGTTTCAATGGAAAACCTGAACTTATGTTCGTTGCTTCAGACAGGTACACCGCAGGCGAGGAGACAAAGTTCGATTTCTTCGACATGGATTTCAGACCTCTCGGAATAGTCAACGGACACCCGAACTCAGCGGTGCTCCCGCCGAAACCTGAGAATTTCGAGCAGATGAAGAAACTGGCAGCAGTGCTTTCGGAGGGTATGCCTCAGGTGAGGATTGACTTCTATGAGATTGATGGTCAGGTGCTTTTCGGAGAATATACCTTCTTCCATTTCGGAGGTATGGTGCCTTTTGTCCCGGACGAATGGGACAGGCGCATGGGCGAGCTTTTTGTCCTCCCGCCAAAGACAGCCCTGCGTCATGATTCCGGTGAAAACGGACGATAATCAGACCGAACCCTATGCGTAAAATCGTTGTATATACCTGTGTGACCGGTGCATACGATGCGCCGAAACGCCCTTCTGCCCTGCCCGAGGGAGCGGACTATGTCTGTTTCACCCCCGATGCGGAATCCTGTCCTCCGGGCGCTCCCGAAAGGATGGACCTCGATGACCAGATGTTGTCCCGCTGGTATAAGCTCAACCCCCATCTGCTTTTCCCGGACTATGAGTACAGTCTCTGGATAGACGGGAACATAGACCTGCTGGGAGGAGAACTTTTCGCTACCATAGAGGAACAGACTGCCAGGGGAGTGCTGTATTCCGGAATTCGCCATCCCGAGAGAGACGATGTCTATGCAGAGTCATACAGGATACTCGCAAACGGAAGGGACGTGGCTCGCCGACTTCGCAGGACCGTCCGTTTTCTCAGGTCGGAAGGCTTTCCCCGGCATTCGGGGCTGATGGAGAACAATGTGATTCTCAGGCGCCACAATGATCCTGCCGTGGTCTCTTTCGACGAACTGTGGTGGTCGCTGATGCTCAGGTACAGCCATCGGGACCAGATGACCCAGGGATATTGCCTCCGGAAATGCGGCATAGAACCGTCCTATCTCATACCTGAAGGCTTCAGCGCCAGAAATCATCCTTCTTTCGCCTATACGGGCCATGGACCGGTCTACGTCAAGGACAGAAGCCTCAGGGGACTTGCAAGGGACGGTATGACTGTCCTCAGGAAGTTCTTCTACCGCTTGTTCCTGCGCTGCCACTCCCTGAGTTCCAGGTAATGCTTCACAAAGATTTCCCGAGGACTGCGCCGGGTAAATATGCTGCGGGTTATATTCCTGAAGGTCAGTAATTTGATGTAGTTGTCCACTGACTTGTCTGTGGCATAACGCAAAGCCGCCTTGATTCTTTTGGCCATCTCCGCCGTCCATACGGCAATCCCCAGAATCCCGTACCTTACAGTCCTCCCTATGCTTCCCGGGCAGCCTCTCCGGCAGCTGTCGCCATCCCCGATCCGGGCTTCCTGCGGAAGGCATGGTCGTCTCCATTCGGAGAAATATATGAGAGAGCCGCGTACGGCCGCAGGTTTGGTCGCGGACATCATTGCCGATGCTGTGGCGTGCCATTTATGGGTAACGGAGACCTCAGGATCGACCCATACGGAATATCCCTCTACCCTGGCCAGCCTTGCCAGAGCCATATCCTCCGGAGTGAAGAAATACCTTTCGTCAAACCATCCGAGACGGCGGAACAGCTCTGTTTTTATAAGAAACGCCGCACCGCTGATGCTGCAGGTCCTGACCATGCGTCCGGAGTGTCCGGAACTTTCATATGCACCCGTCTGTACGTCAGGATTGTAGGAGAGGGCTGTGTCTATGGGCTCTGAATAGAGATGGAACTGCTGAAGGACATATTTTGCCGCGGTGAATTCTGGTCGTCCGCAAAGCTGAAGGCTGCCGTCGGCATTGACAAGTCGCGGACATACGATGGCTGCGTCCTCGGGAAGGCTCTTCATATCGGCGACGAGGCGGCCTATGACATCCTCCGACAGCTCGGTGTCGTCATTGAGGATGAAACAGTAACGGCTGTCTGCCTGTCTGAGCGCCAGATTGTTGTTCTCTGCGAATCCTCGGATTTCGTCGCTCTCGATAAACCTGACCCACGGGAAATCTGCCTTTGCCTGTCCAAGCTTCTGCTTGTCAAAGAGATAGGCCACGACGAAGGTTTCGACTTCGAGTCCGGGGGAACTGTGCCGATGCAGACTCTCAAGGCACGGATAAAGATTGTCCGGCCTGTTCATGCATACTATTACAACGCTGACGTCGGTCATGTTGGGATTATTCCTTGACAGGTTCGCTGGTGAGATCGACTCCGAGTTTGCGGAAGACCTTCTTGTCCACATCGCTTAGCATTACGGTGCAGTGGACTTGGCAACCCTTCAGCAGAGGGAGGCAGTCCATGGCCTTGCGGCAGTTCTCATCCTGGGTGCTGAGCATCGAGAGGGCTACGAGGACCTCGTCGGTGTGAAGCCGAGGGTTCTTGCCGTGGAGGTAGTTGACCTTCATCTTCTGAATCGGTGCAATCATATACTCGGGGATGAGCTTGGTGCTGTGGTCTATCCCGGCGAGATGCTTGGTCGCATTGAGTATCAGCGCTGCGCAAGGTCCGAGGAGATCGGAGGTCTCCGCGCTGAGTATGGTTCCGTCAGAAAGCTCGATGGCAGCGGACGGCTTTCCCGAAGTCTCCTGACGCTGTTTCGCGGAAACGGTGACGCGACGGTATTCGGTAGTGATCTTGGCCTGTTTGAGCAGAAGTCCTATCTTGCCGACTTCGCTTTCGTTGTTGTCCCCGCTGGCGAGCTGTTCGAGGGCCTTGTAGTAACGGCGTATGATTTCGTCATTGGCGGCCTTGCAGCAGACGTCGTCGTTGCTGATGCAGTTGCCGACCATATTCACGCCCATATCTGTAGGCGACTTGTACGGGTTCTCGCCGTAGATTCCCTCGAAGAGGGCATTCAGGACAGGGAATATCTCGATGTCGCGGTTGTAGTTGATGGCGGTCTTGCCGTAGGCCTCAAGGTGGAACGGGTCTATCATGTTCACGTCGTTGAGGTCAGCGGTCGCCGCCTCGTATGCGATGTTGACAGGGTGCTTGAGAGGCAGGTTCCATACCGGGAAGGTCTCGAACTTGGCGTATCCCGCCTTTGTTCCCTTCTTGTGGTCGTGGTACAGCTGGCTAAGGCATACGGCCATCTTTCCGCTGCCGGGACCAGGGGCGGTCACTATGACAAGGGGACGGCTTGTCTCGACGTAGTCGTTCTTTCCGTAACCCTCGTCGGAATCTATGAGAGAAACATTCTCCGGATAGCCCTCTATTGTGTAGTGATAGTAAACCTTGATGCCCATCCTGGAGAGTTTGCCGCGGTATGCCTTTGCGCTGGACTGGCCGTTGAAGTGGGTTATGACAACGCTGCTTACGAGGAATCCGCGGCTCTTGAATTCGTTGCGAAGCCTGAGCACGTCCATGTCGTAGGTGATGCCCAGATCGGCCCTCATCTTGCTCTTCTCGATGTCTGCGGCGCTGATGACTATCACTATTTCCGCGCAGTCGCTCAGCTGGGACAGCATCCTGAGCTTGCTGTCAGGCTGGAAACCCGGGAGAACCCTGCTTGCGTGGTGATCGTCGAAGAGCTTGCCTCCGAGTTCGAGATAAAGCTTGTCTCCGAACTGGGCGATGCGCTCCTTGATGTGCTCGGACTGGATTTTCAGGTATTTTTCGTTGTCGAAACCTATGTTCATATCGGCCGGTTTATTTGTTTTCGTTCTCAAGGGTGTGGAATGAGGACCCGTCGAAGCAATGGGTGCATATCCTGCACTTCTCAAGTCCTATTGCCTCGACTATGGACTCTATGGTACTGAATTTCAGCGAATCGAGATTGAGCCTGCGGGCTATTTCGCCGACCATGCGCCTGTACTCCGGCGAACCCGTGCGGGTATACGCGGAAACGTCCTCAGGCATGTGGCCTTCAAGATCCTCGATGATGCGGCGGGAGATGAGTTCCTTCTCGTTCTTGCTTGCAGAGAAATTGATGAATGGGCAGGCGTACACCAGAGGAGGACAGGCTATGCGCATGTGCACCTCCTTCGCGCCCATGCTGTGGAGCAGTTTGGTGCTGTCCCTGAGCTGGGTGCCGCGGACTATGCTGTCGTCGCAGAAAAGCACCCTCTTCCCTTCGAGTATGCTCCTGTTGGGGATGAGCTTCATCTTGGCGACGAGGTTCCTCATCGACTGGTTTGCAGGCATGAACGATCTCGGCCAGGTCGGCGTGTACTTGTTTATGGCCCTGGAATACGGGGTTCCGTGACCTTCGGCGTAGCCTACCGCCATGCCGATGCCGCTGTCAGGAATGCCGCAGGCGCAGTCCACCTCCACGTCGTCTTCCTTGCCCATCAGCCGCCCCGTATCGTTGCGCATCTCTTCCACGTTCTTCCCTTCGTAGTCGCTGGTAGGGAAGCCGTAGTATATCCACAGGAATGAGCATATCTGCATACCCGGGTTCGCCTTTCTCAGCGTTGTCCATCCCTCGGGCCCGACCTTCACGATTTCTCCCGGACCGATGAAGTGTTCGGTCTCATAGCCGAGATTCGAGAACGCGGTGCTTTCGCTCGCTACCGCACAGGCGCCCTCCTTTGTGCCTATGACCAGGGGAGTGCGGCCCCAGGAGTCCCTTGCCGCTATGATTCCGTCTTCTGTCAGCAGCAGCATCGAACAGGAACCCTTTATGGTCCTGAATACGTTTTCAATTCCCTCGACGAAACTCCGTCCCTGTATTATCAAAAGCGAAACGAGCTCAGTAGGGTTTATTTTTCCGCTGCTGAACTCGCTTAGCGGGAGATTCATTTCCAGAAGCCGGTCAGATATCTCCTCCTGATTGTTGATCTTGGCCACAGTGACGATTGCGAAGCGTCCCAGATGTGAGTTCATCAGGAGGGGTTGTGCGTCTGTGTCGCTGATTACCCCTATTCCTGAGAAACCTTGGAATTTTGGGAGTTCAAGCTCAAACTTTGTCCTGAAGTAACTGCTTTCGAGGCTGTGAATGCTCCTGAAGAAGCCTGCTTCAGGGTCGTAAGTGGCCATTCCGGCCCGTCGTGTACCAAGGTGAGAGTGATAGTCGACCCCGTAGAAGAGGTCTTTGACACAAGGAGTCTCCTTTGCGATAGTTCCAAACAGTCCGCCCATCGTAGTAGATTTTGCGGTCGCAAAGATAGTAAGGAATGTTCAAAAAATGAACTGCCTTGACCTTGGCTGTTCATTTTCCGAGAACATGCCACTGACGCTATTTCCTGGGTAATCTGGAATTCCTGAGCTTCAATCTTCCGACATTTTCGGAGGCTTTTACCTTGACTCCTTTCGGGGCAGAGACAAGAGCTGAGACTTTGCCGTCCGGCAGCCTGTCTATCCTGACTGTCACGACTCCATCAGGGGTTGGGAAGCTTCCTTCCGCCCAACTGAGTGAGCCCAGGTGCGGATCGAGGTAAACGCACATCGCCTTCTCGGAATCTTTCCCGTATTTCACCGGACTGAATCCGAGGATGTGCCTTCCCATCCATGCTGTCGGCCCGGAAGCCCAGCCGTGGCAGAGACTGTGGCGGTAGCTCTTGTAGCAATACCCTCCGTAGCAGCGGTGTACATCAACCTTGTCAACCGAAGGCAATTCGTCGATGCGGCCGGCATTCTCCATCCAGCTGATGTCGAAATCCTCCCAGAACGAAGTCGCTCCCAACTTTATCATTCCGCCCCAGTATTCCCTGATTATTGACATAGCCTCGTCATAACGTCCGGCAGAAGCCAGGGCTTCCAGCATGAAGTATCCGTAGAAGGTGGAGAATCCTCTGCATCCTCCCTGCAAAAGCGCATCTGCAGCTTCCTGCCTGTCAATCATTTCAGCCAGGGACATCAAGGCAATGGCCTGTTTCCTTCCCGGATTCTCGTGAGCTATTCCGGCATTGAAGAAAGCTGATTTCAGTTCTTCAGAACGGCTCTCCAGTCTGTCGCAGCATGCTCGGCAACGTTCTTCGAGTTCGTTGCAGCCCAGGGTCGCGCACAGTTCGCGTCCGTAGCGCATGGCTATGATCATGAGTGCATGCAGACCAGTATCGACGGCCTGAGTGTCAGCTTTTGAAGGCCAGTCCAGAAAACGTCCACCATCGAGGGTCTCGTGGCCGTCTTCACTGACATTGTCACAGAGCTGTGAGACAAGGCCGCATATATAGTCCCGATTGGCTTCAAGATAAGCCGAATCTCCGGAATACTCGTACCAGCGCTGCTGTATGAGCAGCCACCAGATACTGTATGCACACATACCGTTCATCCAAGCCGGCAGAGGGAAATTCTCGGTCACGAAGTCCAGGCTGCGCGGAACCACGTCGACAGCCCCGTAGGTATACAGTATGGACATGACCTCAGGGTACATATCGCCGACCCAGATAAGCCTGTCCCTCTTGATGCCGTCCCACAGATAGTCCTGCATATTGCATTTGACCGTATGGCGTCCCGTATCCCAGATCGAGTCCAGAAGGGAATCGCTGCATCTGAAAGAACCCAGTTGAGGATAATCGCTGCCTATCTCAACCGCATTGATTTCGCGTATGGCCAGGGTCTTGTCCTCGTCCAGCAGTTCGATGCGGACAAAACGGAATCCGCTGTTCCCGATTTCGCTTACTCCTATCCATGGCAGTACCGTGACAAAATCCCTGATGGCGTGGTCATTGGTCGCCCCGTCCGGAGTGATTGAGCTGAGCGCTTCACTGACGGACTCGCCCAGGGTAATCCTGACCTTCGCCTCATGGCCTTTGGTCTTGCCTGTGGTAATGCGGATGCCGCCGTGGAGTTCGTGCCCGAAGTCGAGCACTATGCTCGCATGGCAGCCCGGGCGGCTTTTCAGAAGTGCGCAGCCTCGGGTATTCACCATGGCCTGACCGGTGGTGCCGTTGTAAATGTGAGAAGAATCGCTGTACTGCAGCAGATTCAGTTCATTTTCCACATCTCCCTCCGTAAGGATGATTCTTGTCGGAGTCAGATAGTCCCTTGTCAGCCTGCTGCGGCTGACTGACTGCTGCACCTCGGCGGCGACAGCCGGATACACGCTGCCTGCAACTGCGACAGCCGGATACACGCTGCCTGCAGCGGCAACAATTGCGATACTCAGCAGTATTCTTCTCATAGTTTTCTTATTTTAATCCTCAACGGCGATTTCTGCGCTCGTGAGAAGTCTGATACAATACTCCTCCATTGCTCATGGGTCTTCACACCGGCGTGGTTCCAGGCAGATGCCGTCCATACGCTGACACGCTCGCCTGTGGCCACCCTTGCCATCAGAGCCGCGTGCCCGTCTATGAACCGTATGCCGGATGATTCGATACCCGGGTCCATTACCAGACCCACAAATATATTTCCGTCCCTGTCTGGATTCTTGGAATCCGATGCCTTTTCCTCAAAGCATATCCAGCCAGGACCGCAGTCAAACTCCAGGCTGTCATGCAGCACAGCAGCCAAAACGACATCGATCGAATCGCAGTCCGCCTCGATGACATTTTCCCAGGCTATGAAATGCGTACCCCGGTCGAGGGTCATTTCCCGGACAAGCCTGACATCCCTGCCATCTACGGAGAACGGACCATGGACAAAACGTGCCTTTGTCCTTACAGCTCCGTCAGTGATGTGTTCAGCCTCTTTCCAATTGTCGCCCAGGACGATGTTCCCTTCCCTGCCGACAGGGGCGAGTGCCCCGCCGCCGAGGGTATTTCCCACCTTATAGCAGTCCATGCCGTCTCCCGAATCCCTGTGGTAAGTCCCGCTTGCATAGCGACGGTCAATCACCGGCTCCGACACGCTTTTGGTCCAAATATCGCTGCCCAGGGTACGCGGTTTCTTCAGGGACGGACCGTATATGCGCCCGGCGACGAGATCGTTCTCGTATGCATAGTCGTCGCGCCTTTCCGGAACATGTCTGCTGAATGCGACCGTCTCGTACTCCGATGGAGTCCCGAAAGCAAGGTAATATACGGCTTTTTTCCCGGAATACATATCCACGGGAAAAACGAGGATTTCCTGACCCTCATATTCCCTGTATGTCTGGTATGGTACTTCGCAGCCTTTCCTGTCCCTGATGACCGGACTCCCGCCATTCCGCTTTCCGGAGAGCTCTTCCAGACGGGAAAGGGGAATTTCAATGCATTCGTGCCTATGGTCAAGACGGGCGTCATCGCTTATGCTTATCGAAGCAAAGGCTCCGGGGTGGCAGGCGCCAAGCAGGGGCAGGAGGCAGATGGCGGAAATGAGCAGTGTCCGTTCTGATGTCATAGTTCAGGTTTTGATGATGTCTTTGTTCTGGTTCTAGTCGAACAGTTTCCAGTTCCCGCTGAAATATGCGGTGTACAGTTTCTTGACCTTTTCTTCAGGGTCTGAGCCTTCCTGAGCTGCCTTGAACCTTATTATATGCTCGATATCGTGAAGGAGATAGAACTGTGCCCACCATCCGTCGTGATAGCGCTCCCTGGCATTCGCCGGCTGGAGAAGATGGTTGTACCAGAAGGTCTCCACCCCGTATTTCTTTGCCAGTTTCACTGCTGCAAGGGCGTTTTTCCACATCTGTGAAGAAACTTTCGAGAAGAGTTTCGTATAGTCCCTGTAGTTCATCTTCGAAACATCGATTACCGTACACCTGTCATCGATGCCGAGCTTTCCCAGGGATACGCTCCATTCGTATTTTCTGTCGCCGTCAAGGTCGAAGTTGAAGGTGTCGAGGAAGCCGTTGCCGTCGCTGTCAAGGTATTCTACGGTTGCGAAGGCGGTAGGGGAGGTGTTCTGGAAGGTCCTGTGATAACCCTGATAATAATTTGTATTCTGATCTATGCGCCAAACCCCGCGCTCTGCTCCATAAAGGTGGATTCTTCCGTCGAAGCGGCCAACATAGATGTTTCCGCCCCCGGAGAAATCCTCGTCCCATTCACCCCTGTCTCCGGACACGTCAGCCTGAGGATGGTTGTCAACGCCGCCATTCTTGGTCCCCAGCTTGAAAGCGTCCTTGTTCTCATACAGTTCGACCCTCTCCCAGCGAGAACAGTCGTCGTCCTCGTCGTATGTGAAATATGCGAACTTCCACTTTCCCTTGTATGCCATGTCAAAGGCTTTTTCCCTTGAAGGATATATCAGTTCCGTCATCAGTCTTATCCTCGGGTCCGGGAAGAAGCAGTCAGCCTCCGGAAGCCCTCTCATATTCTTAAGAGGATGCTTTTCCTCCCTGTAGAAGAACGCGCCTTCCTCATTGCCATATCTGAGGGTCATATCGAAGTCTATGTCATTTCCGGGGCAGTTGTCGTTGTCCAGGTCTATGCCGACAGAGTACCATCCCATCCTTCCTCTGTACTGAGGTCTCTTGACTCCTTTTGCCGTGGCTTCCGGATCATGGGATACCCTCTGGTCAACATAGCGGAGCGCCATCTCGGAAAGGCCGTCCTTGTCCGGGTCATAGAATATGAAAGGATTTTCCCAGTTGTATCTCAAGTCCATACAGTTGTGGGTAGTGGTATGGACTTTCATGAAGCTTGCCTCACCGCTGTAATCAGGATAGAAATCCGAAAGCCCGTTCTTCTCCCAGCATCGCAGAGCCATATCGTTCCAGTCGATATAGTTCATCACACCGTCCTTGTCATCATCGAAGAATACCATATAATGTGGACTGGACCATTCCCTCGGGCCTCCGGGCACCGTATAGTCGAGGACGAATTCGACATCCGCCCGGCTGTCTCCGTCGAGGTCCGCAAACTTTACGATAAAATCGTATTTGCCGTCCGCATCCCTGTCAATGAGAATGCAGTCATTGACAACGTCTCCCATAAAATCCCCGTTCTTCATATTGCCGTCATCATCCAGCCAAAGGAGAATGCTTCCTCCGTTGATGGTGTATCTGACGGCATCCTGTTTTCCGTCGGAGTTGAGGTCAATCCGCTCGACCTGTTCCCCGATTCCGGGCATGGGAAGGGCCAGGGGTTTGATCTGAGTGTTCCTGTTCCAATAGGATTGTGCTGAAAGCGGCAGGCCCAGCAGGGATGCAAGGGCGAGCAGGATGATGGATCTGTTCATGGTCTGTGCATATATTTTTCGTAAAGATAAGTCCTTTGCCATATCAAATCCACCCGGAATTTCCGCCATTGTTCACATTGGAACTATTGCGATAGTCATTGACACTATTGCGTCAATCGCGGTACGATGCTATTCTTAATTTTGCAATGGAAACATTTTGGATGAATTAACATACATCTTAGATTCATGAAACGCATAACTGTCATTATCCTGCTCCTGTCACTGTCCCTTGTTTCAGTGGCCCAGAAAAAATCAGTCAAGAAAGTACCGGAACCCATTTCGGTGATTCCAGCGGATACCAGAGTTTTCGAGGGCATGCGCAAGCATCAGACCGAGCCCGGTATGGAAAACCGGGAGATTGACGGTTACAGGGGGCTGTGGTATACGGTTCTCCAGCGAGAGTCCGATTACGGAGACAAGTACTCGGGCGGACTGGCCACATATACGGCAAAGCACAGGCCTATGGCAATATATTCCAAGGAGGCCGACAAGACCTTCTTCGTATATGGAGGAACGCCGAGAAAGGGCGAGAAATATCTTTTGTGCATGGTAGGATGCTATGACCATAAGACCGGGATGCTCCGCAAACCGGTGGTTGCAATCGACAAGGGCTGCAACAAGGTCATCGACTGCCACGACAATCCGGTCATATCCATTGACAAGGACGGATATATATGGGTGTTTGCAGCGGGAAGAGGCAACACTCGTCCGGGAATAAGGGTGCGGAGTTCCAAACCTTACGACATTTCCCATTTCGACTATGTCAACGAAGGGACGATGGCATATCCTCAGGTATATTACAACAAAGACCGCGGCTTCTTCCTTTTCTGCACCCGTTATGACGGAGTGAGGCGTTCTTTCTTCCAGACAAGTCCCGACGGAGTCGAGTGGTCGGACTATATGCCTGTTGCGTCCATCGTCGAGCCCGGTGAAACCCGCTCCGGACACTACCAGATAACCGCTTATGATGGTAAGGACAAGCTTGTCAGCACCTTCAACCGCCATATAGACGGAGCTTGCGACACCAGGACAAACATTTATTACATACAGAGCACCGACTGGGGCAAGACCTGGACCGCGGCAGACGGCAAGACAGTCATAGATCTCCCGGTGGAAAGGGAGCAGGGACCGGCTCTCATCAGGGATTACAGGTCCGAGGGCCGCAACTGCTACATAAAGGATGTGAACTTCGACTCGAAGGGCAACCCCATCATCTATTTCGTTACAAGTGACAATTACAAGTGCGGACCGGAAGGCGGAATCCGTCGTCATGGAATCGCACACTGGACGGGAAAGAAATGGTTCTTCAACGAAGAGTTCACGACCTCGAACCACAACTACGATACCGGCAGCATCTGGGTTGAGGGAAAGGACTGGTACATTATCACGACTTCCGGCACGGGCCCTCAGCCTTGGGGAACCGGCGGAGAGGTCCAGAAATTCAAGACCAGCAACGGCGGACGCAGTTTCAGACTCGTCGCAAACCTCACTGAAAAGAGTCCGAGAAATCACGCTTATGTAAGGCGTCCCCTCTATAATTCTGACGATTTCTATGCTTTCTGGGCAGATGGGGATCCGAATGGAGTTCTTGAAACATCCTACCTTTATTTCTGCAACAAGGCAGGCGAGGTATTCAGAATGCCATACGATATGGATGAACTCTGGATGAAACCGGAGAAACTCGATGACATCCCATACAGGAACAGATAACCCAGCCTTATGTCCGGCAACTTGAAGAAACTGACCGCTATCCTGACTCTCAAAGTCATTGCTGTCTTCTGGCTTTCCGCCCAGAATGTCGGCAATGTCGGAATCAGCGGCTTTGTCGTGGATGAAAAGGGCGAGGCCCTGATAGGCGCCGCCGTCTACAGCAGCAAGGACAATTCACTCGGAACGGTGACTGGTCTTGACGGAGAATTCTCGATAAAGGTGCCTGCCGGCCTCAGAATGATGGTCAGCTGCATCGGATATGAGGATTATTCATTCGATGCATACGAGGCAAAGTCCATGCGCATAGTACTGAAGGAAACGGTCGAGGATCTTGAAGGAACGGTGGTAGTGGGATACGGTACCCAGAAAAAGGAATCCCTTGTCGGGTCCATATCGACGGTTTCCAGCGAAGCCCTGTCGAAGAACGGTACCATGAACATCACAACTGCGCTTTCCGGAAATGTGGCCGGCCTTACGACGGTCAGTCACGGAGGCGCTCCCGGAGCGAACAGTCAGGAGATACTGATAAGGGGACTCTCAAGCTGGAACGGTTCTGCTCCGCTTGTTATGATAGACGGAGCTGAAAGGGATTTCTCGGAACTGGACCCGAATGAGGTGGAATCCATATCCGTACTCAAGGACGCCTCGGCGACGGCTGTGTTCGGCGCAAAAGGCGCGAACGGCGTCATTCTCGTTACGACGAAGAGAGGAACGGTCTCCAAGCCCAAGTTCTCGGCCAATGTAACCTTCGGTCTGGATTTCCTGACCATGATTCCGGACCATATTTCTTCGGCGACCACTGCCCGTATGCTCAATGTTGCGAGGAAGAATGCCCAGTCATGGACCGAACTTTATTCCGAGAGGGAGATTGCGGAATATGAAAATCCGAGCTCCGCGGTCAACTCGATAAGATACGCGGACACGGACTGGTTCGGTGTCGCCATGAAGACGGCGGCTCCGAGTGTCACATCGAGCGTGACGGCTTCGGGAGGAATAGAGAAATTCAGGTATTTCCTCTCTTTTGGACTTGATCATCAGACTTCGGCAATCAGGACTTTCAGGGAGTCCAAGGGGAAGGGCTTCAGCTATGACCGTTTCAATTTCAGGGCAAATTTCGACATAAACCCTTGGATGAGCACCCTTATCAGCATTCGTTTCGGAGGGAACGTCAGCGTGAGGACAGTCCCTACCGGGTCGGCAGGAAACAGAAGCGAGAATGATTTTTTCTCCTATATGTATGGGGCATCTCCTATGATGTATCCTGAGTATTATCCGGAATGGCTTCTGGACGAGGTTCCTGATACAGACTATCCTGACGCCTCGGGGATAAGGTATGCCGGAAAGAACAACGCATACTATCCCAATGTGGTGTCGGAGCTCTCCACAGGGGCCTACTCCAAGTCGAACACTACGCGAATATTCTCGGATCTCATTCTTGATCAGAAGCTGGATTTCATCACGAAGGGGCTTTCCCTGAAGGCTACCGCTTCCCTGACCACAAGCATAGCCAGGGTTTCCGAGCAGATAAGCAAGACCATTCCTCTGTATGTCCTCGACTGGAACATTTACGACAGCGGGAACATGAACCCGTGGAAGGAACTGAACTCAACTACCGATACCGGCGAGATACTGGAGGAGAATGCGGCGATAGTGAACATAGGCGGAGGACTGGCTTCCTATGTCTATGATTTCTATCTGGAGGCTGCACTCAATTACAACCGCCATTTCGGGGACCACAACGTTTCTGCCCTTGCCCTTTACCAGCAGCGCAGCAGTTCGACGAATGCCGGTTTCCCTTACCGCACCCTCGGAGTGGTAGGAAGGGTGACTTACGATTATAAGAACACCTATCTGTTCGAGGCCAATCTCGGCTATACCGGTTCCGAGCAATTCTCTCCGAGAAACCGTTTCGGATTTTTCCCTTCAGTTGCGGTCGGTTACGTCCCTTCCAGGTACAAATGGTGGAAATCCAGCATGCCGGTATGGTCAAAGTTCAAGATACGCTTTTCGGAAGGCCTTGTGGGCAACGACAGGACTTCCCAGAGGTGGCTATATTATTCCTCTTACTCCAGGGCGGGGAGTGTGATAGTGGAGGACTTTGCAGCAAACTATGATGCCAAGTGGGAGACAGCCCTTAAGAGTGACCTTGGAATGGAATTCGGCTTCTTCAAGGACAAACTGACCCTTGTCGCCGACCTCTATGCCGAGAGCAGGAAGGATATGCTTGTACAGCCTATAGTCACGGCTCTGAGCGGAACATCCTTCAAGCAGAGGAATGAAGGCGAGATGAAGAAGCACGGCATCGAACTCGAGCTTGGCTGGAAAGAAAAGCGGAGCGGGGGATTCGGATATTATCTGAAGGCGATGTTCTCCATATATGAGAACAGGATAGTCCGCTTCGCGGATGCTCCGTATGCTCCTGACTATCAGAAGACTGCCGGGAAGGCATTCGGTGGCCAGACCATGGGCATAGAGGCTGTGGACAGCGGATATTTCACCGATGTGGACGATATCCACGGAAGCGCAGCATATACGGACAACTGGAACGACCTTTTCGTCGGTGCATACAAATACAACGATTACAACGCCGACGGTAAGATTGACTTCAACGACCTTCACCCCATCAAGGGCACCCAGTATGCGCCGGCTTCGGGAAGTTTCCATTTCGGTTTCGACTACAAGGGCTTCGATTTCCATATGATCATAAACGGAGTCTTCGGCAATTATGTCAACTACAACAGCACCTGGGAGGTCGAATTCTCGAAGGGAGACCTGCGTGTCAACAGAACGCAGCTCGACTACTGGCGTCCGGACAATCCGTATGCCAACCATTCGTCCCTGACTTTCGGGGGCGCGGCCGGTCATCCTATGTACACCTGGGCGGGAGGCGACCCAGTGAGCGGCTATCAGATGAGGCTTCAGGACAGAACCTGGAGGAAGGCCGACTATGTGAACCTCAAGGAGATGTATCTGGGATACACTTTCAGCAAGAAAATGCTTGGCAAGTCCGGTTTCGACGCAGTCGGGCTTTTCGCAACGGCGAACAATCTCTTCACCCTTACGAATCTTGCCGAGGGTGACCCGAAATGCCCGAACCTCAGTGGCGGATTCTATCCTAATATGCTTCTGGTGAAACTTGGTCTCAAAGTTCAATTCTAAGGTATGGCGGAATGAAGAAGACATTACTCATAATATCGTCGGCTCTGATTCTGATGACCTCACCGTCATGCAGCTGGCTGGATGTGAATCCCGACCTCGGGCTCAGCGAGGAGGAGGTGTTCACCAACTGGAAGAACTTCGAGGCGTATTTCAACTATGTCTATGAAGGGACGACCGGGTCATACCCAACGAACATTACTCTCGGGTATCCGATGTTCGTCAACGGAAACAGAAGGAGATTCACCTTCAATGCCCTGACTGATATGTGCGATGCGGGAAGGCTTGTGCGCGCCCAGCAGATAAAGGCTGGAAAGATGGGTGAGAACATGTCCACTTTCACCACCGACAACAGCCACAGGGCGGCCATCGCGTCTTCGATGTTCAAGATTATCCGCATCTCCAACAAATGCATAGAGAACATCGACAGGGTGAAGAATTTCAAGTCCGAAACGGACAGACACGATATTCTTGCGCAAGCCTACTTCGTAAGGGCATACGCCCATTTCGTCCTTGTAAGATACTGGGGTGGAATGCCGTACATCGACAAGGCCTATGAAGAAGCGGCTCTCGACCTCGCAAGGCTTACGCCCAACGAGACCTTGCGTCTGTGTGCCGAAGATTTCGAAAGGGCATACGAACTCTTCGTCAAGGCCGGAAAGCTGAGAAGGGACGGAGGTCCGGGCAGCGCCAACCACCTCAATGCCGTGGACATGCACAAACCCAACGGTGCGACCGCGAAGGCTATGAAGGCGAGGGCCCTGTTGTATGCAGCATCGCCGCTGAACAATGCCGGAGGCTCCGCTGACTGGGAAGCCGCCGCTCTGGCCTGTGCCGAAGCCGTGACTGTTGCGGAAGCTGCAGCCTACGAACTTCTGCCTTGGGACCGTTGGGCGTCCAACTTTGCAGGTTCAATGTATACCAACGAGGATTTGTGGGCCTATGCAACAGGGAAAGTCTCCAACGGAAGCGCCGACTTTGTCACCTATTACGGTTTCGGTGTGGTGGGCAAGCAGGCAACAGGAGACAATCCGACCCAGAACTTTGTGGACCGTTTCGAAACTGTCTGGGGAGACCCCCTGGAGACTCCTGAGGACAGGGAGAGGGCGACTGAACTGGGACATTACAACGAGCAGAATCCTTATGCGGACAGGGACCCGCGCTTCAATGCAACCATAGTCCATGACGGCAGCATAGTCGAAGGTTGCAAGACGGGCATCAATATCTGTTATGACCCTGAAACTGACAAATGGCCTATGACCGATCTCAACGGAAAGGCATCGGAGTTCGGCAGGGAGTGGGGCTCGAACAATGAGATGGGTTATTCAAGTACCGGCTACTATCTGATGAAGGGATGGGACGGCAACAAGGCCGGCATAGTCAAATACTATCATTCTGAGCCGCTTATCCGCATGGCCGAGGTATACCTGAACTATGCGGAGGCTGTAAATGAAGCCTTCGGGCCGCAAGGCCGTGCCGGAGACTGCCAGTTGACTGCCCTGGAGGCGGTGAACAAGGTGAGGGCCCGTGCGGGGATGCCTCCAGTCCAGGACAGATTCTCTTCTGACAAGGAGAGTCTCAGGGAGCGTATCCGCAATGAGCGTTGCGTGGAACTTGCCTTCGAAGGCCACCATTATTACCTCGACACCCGAAGGTGGAAGACGGCTCCCGAACTGATGTCCCGGACTCTGATGGGAATGCGTGTGGAAATCGTTCCTGTCAGTGAGGAGTACCCTGTCGGAAGGAAATACATCAGGAAGCCTATTCCTGAGAACAGACAGAGCAAGTGGAAGGACGAAATGTATTATTTCTTCTTCCCTTCCTCCGAAGCCAACAAAATGAAGAATTTCGTCAACAATCCAAGCTGGTAGGAGCTATGAGAAAAGCAGTTCTGACATATCTGTTAATCCTGATGCCGGTATTCCTGCAGGCGGAGTCCCGCCGCCTTGTCGTGGGGGAATCCTCCGACACTCTTGCTCCGTACAATTCCGGTTTCCGATTTGATGGAAAATTGGGACGCAAACCATTGAGGACAGCCCTGTCCCAGACATTCGCTTTGAAAGATCTCGACTTCAGCCCCAATCCGGATTTCCGCCGTCTGTACATAACGATTCCCGGAGCCCTGATTTCTGAGAGCGGAGCTCCCGGGTACAATGCAGTGGCGACTTATATGAACGGCAACGCCCTTCAGTTGGACGGTTTCCTTGTCGATCCTTACGAAATCCATCCTTCAGTCTCGGAAATCAGTGAAATAAGGACTGTTGGCAGCATCGTGGACCGGTACAGACTGGGGATGGGCAACGGAGTGTATGTCACCACAAAGAGCGAAGAAAGGGACGGTCACCACGTAAGCGCAGGATTCGAATCGGCCTTTCTCCTTGCAGGCAGGACCGCAAAGTGGTGCAACGGTGAAGATTTTGCGCGGATGATGAATCAGGCGAGGGTAAATGCCGGTCTGCCGGAACTCTATAGCGAGGAGCAGATACGAGAGTACGCCAAGTCGGATCCTCTGAGCCGTGAATTTCCAAGTGTCGACCTCAGGTCAGAAACGATAAGGGATTGGAGGACCTCCCAGAAAGCCTATGTTTCAATGTCTGGAAAAGAGGGCAGGACATCATATTATGCGAACGTCAACTGGCTCCGCGATGGCGACAATCTCAGGATAGGACCTGTTTCTGATTTCAATGCCCTGAATGTCAGGGGGAACGTCAAGACCAACTTTACGCGTGAACTCAGCCTCGAAGTTCATTCTTTCCTGAATCTCCGTTTCAGAAGGTCCCCGAATGCAGGATTCAATATGGCCGCATCCGTGACTCCTCCGGTAGAATATCCTCTGACCCTAGGTACGGACGAGGAACAGGGCCAGACTATATATGGCGTCAGCAAAACTGTTCCGAACAGTTATTATGCCGCCCTTATGGAGTCGGGCTCGAGGACGTCGAAGTACAGGAGTGGAAGTGTGAATGCAGTTCTCGAATACAATTTCGGGAAGTTCGTTCCGGGCCTTTCAGCACGAACCGATGTCAGGTTCCTCTTGTCAGGAACAACCACAGACGGGTCGGTGGGAGATTATCTTGCGTCATATTATGATGAGGTTTCCGGCAATTGGCTTCCTTCGTCAGTGCATCAGGGTGTGAAATCCTCGGCAAAGAGTGTTCTTGGCACAAGTTTCAATCACCTTTTCGAGCTCCAGGAGACTCTCAGGTATTCCTATTGGAGGGGCAATCACAGGGTGATGGCAGAGGCTTGGGCCAAAATCAGGGAACATCAGTATCCGGGGCAGAGGGCAAGAAGCGCAACAATCTCCGCCAGCTGCGACTATGCCTGGAAGGACAGGTATATGGTTCAGGCGGTGCTCTATGTTCCCGGGTCTACGGTCTACAGGAAATCGGAACGTTTTGCGGCAGGAACCGCCTGCGGTCTGGCCTGGGTGCTGAGCAATGAGGAATGGCTGCCGGCTGAAACGGGTGTCGATCATCTCAAGTTGATGGTCCAGGCCGGATTCGGTCCCCTCGACGTGGTTTCAAGCCAATATCTCTTCCTTGACAGTTATGTAAAGTCCGGAAGTTTCACCTCAGGAGTATCCAGTGTCGATTATGACTGGATAGCCCAGAGCGGCAATTCCGTATCCAAGCCGGGAACCGTGATTTCCCGCCTCGGCAACTCTTCTCTGGGTCGCGGACACCAGATTGAAGCCAATGCCGGGATTGAGGCAGCTTTTCTCGGCAGGAGGCTCAACTTCTTTGCCTCTTATGTCTATATCCATGATACTGGGCTCCTCACTGATGCGAATGCAATCTACCCGGATTTCTATGGAATGAACGGGATGACTACATATATAAACTGGAATGCGAAGAAAAGCCACCTGCTGAATGTCGGTCTGAACTGGAATGACCGGAAGGGGAGGTTCAGCTATGGAATAGGATATTGGGTAAACAGACAGTCTGTAATCTGGGACAAATACCTTGAGACCGTGATAAATGATTACAGCAAGGTCGAAGGGACATACACAAGCGCTATACGCGGATATACCTGTCTGGGCAAGTTTGCGTCCGAAGAAGAGATAGCTGCAGCGCCGAAGCAGAACTTCGACGTGAGGACCTTCCCCGGAGATCTCAGATACAAGGACGTGGACGGAAACGGCGTGATTGACAGCAATGATATTTCGGTCATAGTAAAGGACGCCGCCGGCCTCTGGCACAATCTCAGGCTGCAGTTCTCCTACGGCAGGGCAAGTCTGCTCGCAATCTTCCGGGCAAGAACAGGCTCCACCGTCAATCTCCTGTCCTCAGGCTATTACAGCGGCGGACGCGGGTATGTGAACTATACGGAATGGATGAGGGAGAATGTGGGAGGCGATTATCCGCGTCTTGCCTACGAGGGGAACAACGGCAACTTCGTGACCTCGGGATTCTGGCTCAGAAGCGGCGACTTCCTGAAACTTGCCAACCTGGAGTTCTCGTTCTCATACCCGAAATGCGGACTCAGACTCTTTGCAAGGGGAGAGAACCTTTTCTGCATCGACGCTGTCAAGGACCTTGACCCGGAGAATCTTGCGGCGGGCTACTCCACTTATGCACTCAACAGGACAATATCACTTGGAATAAACATAGGAATCAGATAGGATGAAGAAGTTCAATCAAATATTGCTGCTCATATCCGCTGCTGTTTCCTACGGCTGCGGCTACCTTGAACCGCTGGACACGGAACGCATATACAGTGAGGAAAACCTTGGGGATTATCCTTCCTTCGTCAGAGGCTTCCTCGAGACCGCCTTCAACAAGCTGCCGAATGATTACGAATCCATAGAGTACGCCTGGCTTGACGCCATGTGCGGGGACCTTCTGATAAGCTCGGAATCCCATCTGTGCAGAAGGTTCTCGACCGCCTCAGTGTCCCCGAACGAGGGCATCTTCGACAGTTACTGGAAGAGGGATTACAGTGCAATGCTGTACCTGAACAAGTTTCTCAAGGATGATCTTGGTTACAGGACCAGATACCTGACCGATGCTGAAAAGAACGCCACGCTCGCGGCGCATCTGAAGGGAGACGCCTTTGCCCTGAGGGCCTGGTACGGCTACGACCTGCTTCTCAAATTCTCGGGAAGGTCGGCTTCAGACGGCAAGTTGCTGGGCTATCCGATTATGACCGATATAGTGGACTATGCGACCGTCAGTGCGGATTCCTTCCGGAGGAACAGCTTTGACGAATGCGTTGCGCAGATTCTTTCGGATTGCGACTCGGCTCTGGTATATCTCCCCGAGGCAAACAGGGATTATCTTACCGAGGACCATCAGTATGAGGGTGCCGTGAGATGGCGCAGGCCGGATGCCACCATAGTCAATTCCATCAAGGCCCTGACCTGTCTGATGTGGGCTTCCCCTTCGTTCAATCCCGATGGCGACAGGGAGCGTTGGAGAATGGCTGCGGAAGCTGCCGCAAAGGTAATAGACTTTAAATTGACCAATGACCTGCCCCACGGTTTCAATCCCAAGGCCGAGGTGAACTGGTTCTCCCAGCAGTCTCCGGAAGCCATCTGGTGCAATGCTGCCCGCGTTACCCGTACCGAGGTCAACATGTACCCTGGCGGATTCAGCGGAACCGGATTCGCGGGGCCGACCCAGAATATTGTCGATGCCTTTCCCATGGAGAACGGTTATCCCATATCCAGGGAGGAGTCGGGCTACGACCCTGAGAATCCGTACATCGGCAGGGACAGGCGCTTCTATCGATATATCAATTACGACGGAGCATCTGTCATACGTCCATCGAACGGAGAAGTGATGTACACCTTCGAGTGTTTCGAAGGGGGAAAGGACGAACCGGGCAGGATAAGGAATACCAAGACGGGATATTATGTGAGAAAATTCATCCATCAGGGTTGGAATGCTTATGACGACAAGGTCGAGACTCAGGCGAAGGCTTTGATGCTGATACGCTTCAGAGAGATATGCCTGGTCTTTGCCGAAGCTGCCAACCATGCGGCAGGCTCTCCCCTGACCAAGATTGCAGGCTACAGCGCAAAGGAAATGCTCTCCCTTGTCAGGGGACTCGATGCCGACCCTTATCTGGATGAGTGCTCGTCAAGCGAAGAGTCCTTCGATGCCCTTGTCAGAAATGAGAGGCGGATAGAACTCTTCATGGAAGGGAAAAGATTCCACGACATAAGGAGGTGGGGAGACGAGGAACTTGACATCGATGTGTTCAGGGCCTCGATAGTCCGGGACGGGGAAGGAGAAAAGTCATACTCGCGCGAGAGAGTGGAAACTCTCAGTTACCCTTCCTTGTGGCTTCCCCTGCCGAGAAATGAAGTGAGAAAGGCATCTCTTGAACAGAACGAAGGATGGGAGGACTGGAAATGAGAAAGATTGCAGTTTTGTCGGCTGTCCTGCTGGCAGCAGTATCCTGTTATGATCCATACATAAAGGATTACGATTACAACGCGGTATATGTGGCATACCAGTATGACCTCAGGACTTTTGTGGTCGGGGAAGGTATGAAGTTCAGGCTCACAGCTGCTCTCGGCGGTGTGCTGGGGAATGACAGGGACAGGAAGGTCGGTTTCGAGATGGACCCGCAGCTAGTGACCGGAAAACTGAACTGGTACTGGCCCGGAGTGACTGAGGATGTGACTGCATTTTCCGAAATGTCAGGAAAGACCTCGTATGGGAAAATCAGTCAGTCTTATGTTACTGAAGCCCTTGTCGCTTCCGGCATCTCCGAACTCCAGCCCCTGCCTCGCTCAGTGTATTATCTCTCAGACGATTCGATAGTCATAAAGGAGGGACGGATGACAGGTTCCGTGACTGTGGAAGCGGATTCCCTTGCCTTCCTTTCCCTGCCGCAGGCAGCGGGCAGGACAAGGTATGCCATAGGTTTCAAGATTGTTTCGGCCGATGCGGATTCCGTTCTCAGGCAGAAGGCGTATCAGGTATGCGCCGTCAGATACGAGAATATGTTTTTCGGCAACTGGTATCACGGCGGTGAGACGACGGTCGTCGACAGCGGGGGCAATGTGCTGGAGACGCGTTCATATCCTCTGCACATACCTTCTGACCCTTCGACCAGCGCAGTATATCAACTTGTGACCTGTGCGCCGAATGCAGTGACGACCGACTATATGGGAGACGGGGAAGGCTCACTGAAACTGGTATATGACGGAGGCTTCGTGAAGGTCAGCTCCAACGATCCGACCCGCAAGGTGGTCGATATGGAATCTACCTTCAACAGGGCATCCCTCCTGCAGGAGAGAAAACTCTTTCTGAACTACCGATATGAAAATTCCGATGGAACAACAAGCATAGTAAAGGATACCCTGGCATTCAGGAACCGTATCAGGGACGGCGTCAATGAATGGCAGGACAGCAATATCAGCCATTATGAGAAACAATAGAGCAACAATACTTGTCCTGACGGTACTCGCTTCCGCGTTTTTATATCTTGGGTGCGGTCCGGAAACTCAGCAGCCGGAAGCGGAAAGGGTGGAACTCTCAGGCTTCACTGCCGCCGTGCTGTCCTTCGACGGCACGGAAGAAATAGTCTTCACCGTCAGGTCCAACAGGGACTGGCGCATCTCCAGAGGGGAAAGCAACTGGATAGATGTGATTCCAAACCAGGGAAAGGCAGGTCGGGATATGACAGTCCGCATCGTTGTGGAGCCTAACCGTTCGGCCGAGCGCAGGGGAAACGTGTCATTCACTGCCGGAAATCATAGAGAAAGCATAGAAGTGACCCAGGAGGCATCTCCTGTGATAGCGGAACTGAAAGTGAGCGGAGTCGGGGACAACAGGATTGATTTTGAAGCGGAAACGACAGAGCCTTCAGTTTTCTTTGTGGAGGGTAATGTTGACTGGACTGCTGAGACCGAAAACCTCGACTGGGCGGAAGTTGCCCCTTTGTCCGGCGCTGCCGGTGAAAAGCTGGAGGTGACGGTCACTCCGAAAGCCAACAAGGGCAGGGAAAGAGAGGGGATGCTGACAATCAGCGCTGAGGGTGTTGATGACATAGCGATCAGGATTGTCCAGCAGAAACTTGTGTTCACCGACCCGATCTGGACCTGGAGCCTTGACGAGGAAAGCATAAACGAGCATTGCGGAACAGTGGTATACGATGACCACTGGAGAGGAAGCCTGCAGTTCATCCATACCCACGATACTCAGGATTATCTGACGAGCCTGACCCTTGAGGAACATCTCGGAGAAGGTCCTTCCTATGTCGCCGTGCGTCCGGCATCAGAAAAGAACGGAATGGGCTACGGGTATATAGGAGGTCTCGAAGGCGACTATTGGGAGTTCATCTGTCCGGTGGACAATCCTTTGCCGGCAGGGACGGAGATGCACGTCAGGTTCCTGGTGTTCGGCAGCAACCAGTCTGCCGCATTCTGGAATGCAAGCTACAGCATCGATGGCGCCCAGCAGGTTATGCTCCATTTGGAGAAGCGTAACTACAAGGGAGGAGGGAAGTCCACAAAACCGACCTGGGACCTCTACTGTGACTGTTCATATGTTTTCGGCTGGGACCTTCCGGGAAACAACTACTTAATCCCTCATCTGGTCGAGGAGAAAATCGCACTCGAGCAGCCTGTCAACAGGGAATTCCGTTTCCGTCTCACTGTGGCGGACGACACCTTCTCCAAGGCGGTTATCGAATGGGATTCGGCTACCGGACGTTCCTTCCCGTCCAGTTCACTTGCAATTGTTCCAACGGCGACATACTACGAGGGAACAGAGGATAAGGCCGTAATAGAAGCACTTGGAAACTGATTATCACAATTATAAACACACTAAAACAAAATCGCGATGAAAAGCATTACAAAAATCCTGGCAGTTAGCGCTCTGTTCGGATGCGCTCTGTTGTCCTGCGAAAAACCTGGATCCGGCCCGGAGGAAACCCCGGATACCGTCATAAACGCATCAACGGCATTCAAAGCCCCTGCGGGAGTATTTGCCTGGGGAGATGATGCTGCAATCCTTGCTGTCGACGGACAGGCATCCTATACCCTCAACGCAAAGGAAACCGACGGTACGGCTGCAAAGTTCGCGGCGAAAATTGAGAATGCCCCTGAACTGACGGCTGCAATCTATCCGGCTGAAAAGGTTCTGGCTTACTCTGACAATACCCTGAAACTCGCCTCTATCGAGGCGCAGTCCCCTTCAGAACTTCCTGTCTATCTCTTCGCTGCTGTTCAGACCGGCCAGGCGGAGTTCAATCCGCTTCTCTGCTACCTCAAGGTGGAACTCGACACTCCGGCCGAGAGCATCAAAATCTGCGGAGCTGAGGGCGAGTTCATTGCCGGCGACATACTCGTAAACGCCGCAAACGGTGCCGTCTCCATTGAGAACGGAAAGACGGAGATAGTGCTCAGGAAAGATGAGGGCGATCTGACTGCAGGCGTTTATCATATCGCAATGCTCCCGATTGCCGTCGAGTCCGGCCTCAAGCTCAGTGTATGCTCAAGCAACGGCAAGGTCAAGGAGCATACCCTCGACAGCTTCTCTCCTGCAGCAGGGGAGGTAGTCGAGTTCGGTCACGTCACGGAACTTCTTCCGGTCACGAAGTGGACTTGGGGACTTGACTGGGAGACCCGCAAGGCGAACTTTGACTTTGACAACGCCGTAATCAACGAAAACGACGGATTCGGTACGATCAGGTTCGTACATACTCACGAAACGGCGGACTATCTCGTCGGTAGCGTCACTGAAGGAAAGATTGACACTGCTACCTTCTGTTTCCCTGAGAATCACGAACTTTCCTACGGTTCATACGGTGCCCGCAAGGATGACTACTGGAAGATCCGCTGCGAGAACATTGCAGTCAAGAAGGACAGCCGTATCAGGGTGAAGTTCCTTGTCAAGGGCAACAACCAGTCCCTGGTATTCTGGAACGGTGCCTATGTATGTGACGAGTCCGAGCCTGTACTTCTCCCTAGCGAAAAAAAGACCTACGCCTGGACCAAGACAGGAAAGTCTTCGCCAAGCTGGACCGTGGAAGGAACAGCAAGGTATGTCCTTGGTTATGACATCAGCGCTCCTTCAGCCGCCAGCTGTATCCCTCATATCATCGAGGAGACCATTACGGTTCCGGAGGATATCGACTCAGCCTTCGAATTCAGGTTCATAGTTGCGGATGATACCGTTTTCTCCAAAGCTACGATTGCATTTGAAAGTGCAACCATGAGGTCTGACCCTGTCCATAATCTGGCTTTCCTCGCAAGTGAGGAGGTGACTGCCATTACTGTGGAAGTTCTTCAGTGAGACGTTTCGGTCGGTTTGATCTGAGAGTAATGACAAAAGCTCACGCTGACTGAGTAAACTTCAAGTTCAAGGGGTCGACCCGGAATGATGGGTCGGCCTCTCTTTTTGATGTGAGGAGCTATCATTCGGACCGGAAAGATATTCACAGGATGATGGAGGTTATTTTTTGAAGATTGCTAAATTTGTGATTCTTGTATCGACATAGAAGACAGATATGGAAAAGACCTGGAGATGGTTCGGAAAGAACGACAAGATCAGCCTTGCGGATCTTAGGCAGATAGGCGTCGAGGGCATAGTGACCGCCCTTCACGACATTCCTAACGGAGAAGTGTGGACCCGTGAAAGAATTCACGAACTGCGGACATACATAGAGAGTTACGGAATGCGCTGGTCGGTGGTGGAAAGCCTGCCGGTAAGCGAGAGTATCAAATACGGGGGAGAAGACCGTGACCAGCTGATAGATAATTATATAGAGAGCCTGCGTAACCTCGCGGCAGAGGGGGTCAAGACAGTGTGCTACAATTTCATGCCCGTACTTGACTGGGCCCGCACCGAACTCGACCATCCGAACCCTGACGGGACCAGCAACCTGTATTTCTCATACGCCGAATTCGCATATTTCGACATTTACCTTGTCGGCCGCAAGGGTGCTCGCGAGGAATGGGCGGGGTTCAGGATTCCGGGGATCGACAGGCCGAGGGACATACTTGCAGAGGTGGAGGAACTCCGCAGGGACATGACCCCGGAAAAGGAACACCGCCTTGTGGAGAACATCATAGTCAAGACCCAGGGCTTCGTCAGCGGAAACATACGCGAAGATGATGAGCATCCCCTCGAGCTGTTCCGCGAACTGCTCGCTCTCTACGACGGGGTCACCAAGGAAAAGCTGCAGGAGAATCTGCGATATTTCCTCAGCGAGATAATGCCGGTATGCGAAGAATGCGGGATAAATATGTGCGTTCATCCGGACGATCCGCCTTTCCCTGTGCTCGGTCTTCCGAGGATAGTGACCAACGCCGAGGACATACGATGGTTCCTCAACGCCGTGGACAATCCGCACAACGGTCTGACATTCTGCGCGGGATCCCTCTCTGCTGGTGCGGCGAACGATGTTGTCGCGATGGCACGCGAATTTGCGCCGAGGACAAGTTTTGTCCATCTGAGGTCCTGCCACATATTCGAGAATGGCGACTTCACCGAAGCCAGCCACCTCGGAGGCCGCGCTGACATCGTGGAACTCGTAAGGATCTTCGAGAGCGCGAATCCGTCCCTGCCTATGCGCGTGGACCATGGAAAAACCATGCTCGGCGACGAAGGGCGGGGATACAACGCAGGATATTCGTTCCATGGGCGAATGTTCGCTATGGGACAGGTCCAGGGCGTGATGGCCGCTGTGGACCGCGAACTCGGAATCAAGTAATCTTCAAAAAGTGCAACTACTATGGAAAGGAAGAATCTGTTCGACATCAGAGGCAATGTGACAGTCATAACAGGAGGCACGGGGGTACTCGGACGCACAATCGCCCGCTACCTTGCCCTCGAGGGCGCCGAGGTGGTCATTCTCGGCCGCAAGGAGGAGATCGGTAAAGAGATATGCGAGTCCATAAGCGCCGAGGGAGGACACTGCAGTTTTCTGAAGACCGACGTGATGGACCCTGATGCCGTAAGGGGAAACCTCGAAGAGATACTCGCGAAGTACGGGCGCGTGGATACCCTTCTGAACGCGGCCGGAGGCAATATGCCCGGCGCAGTGATTCCTCCGGACAAGACTTTCTTCGACCTTCAGGTGGACCAGTTTCAGACTGTCCTCAACCTCAATCTGACCGGAACGGTGATTCCTACCCAGATATTCCTCGAACCTATGGTCCGTCAGGGAAAAGGGTCCATCATCAATTTCTCCTCGATGGCCGCATTCCGTCCCATGACCCGGGTTGCCGGCTATGCCGCAGCGAAGGCGGGCATCTCCAATTTCACCGCGTTCATGGCGACCGAATGCGCAAAGAAGTTCGGCGAAGGGATCAGGGTCAATGCGATAGCCCCGGGTTTCTTCATCACAGAACAGAACCGCGCCCTGCTCACAAATCCAGACGGAAGTTATACAGAGCGCGGACAGGATGTGATACGCCAGACCCCGTTCGGAAGAATGGGAGATCCGGAGGAACTCTGCGGGACCATCCACTATCTCATGTCCGATGCTTCGAAATTTGTAACAGGCACCGTAGCCGTTGTAGACGGCGGTTTCAACGCCTTTGCAATGTAGTTTCGGCAGCTTCCCGACAGAAGTGCCCATACGGTAACACAGGCCACATAGCAAACCAATATGAACAAACTCCGCAAGGCGCTGATTATCACAAGCGCAATTTTTTGTCAGTCACTCCTTTTCGGACAGAATCCCTATCTTCCCCTTTGGGAGTATATCCCAGATGGCGAGCCCTATGTCTTCGAGGACCCGGATCGTCCGGGCGAGTACAGGGTCTATATCTACGGCTCCCACGACACGCTGAAGGACTCTTATTGCGGCAGGGACCAGGTCGTATGGTCCGCCTCGGTGAACGATTTGCGGCACTGGCGCTATGACGGGGTCATATTCACTTCGGAAAAGGACAGGGACGGGAATGCGCTCAGGGAAGACGGACTCGGGGACGTGCTCTTTGCTCCGGACATCGCCGTCAGGCAGGCGGGAGACAGGAAGCTCTATTACCTCTATCCCAACACCCAGGACGGGCGTCGCCATACGATGGTCGCGGTCAGTGAAAGGCCTGACGGGCCGTTTAAGGTGGTTAACTGGAGCAAGGACGACCCTGCCGCCACCTCAGGAGTGCTCGGATTCGACCCTGCGGTGTTCGTCGATGATGACGGAAGGGTGTACGGCTACTGGGGCTTCGAGCATTCATACGGCGCGGAACTGGATCCCGAGAACATGGCCGACGTGCTCGAGGGCACTCGGATTATTGACGGTATGATACCGAGTTGCCGCGATGAAGGGGAATTCCGTTTCTTCGAAGCCTCGTCGCTCAGGAAAATCGAGGACAAATACGTGCTCATATATTCGAGGATGACCGCTGAGGGCGAGAACGGACTTCCGGCGTGCAACTACAACCTCGCATACGCATACAGCGACGCTCCTTTGGGTCCATGGACATACGGCGGAACGATCATCGACTGCCGCGGTCGTGACACCGACGCCGGTGGAAAGGTAATATGCACCGGATGCCCCTACGGAAATACGCACGGAAGCATACTCAAAATCGGGAAACAGTGGTGGGTATTCTACCACAGACAGACGGGAACGGACGAATATTCGAGACAGGCTATGGTTTCCCCTATAGAGGTGAAGGTTCAGAAGGGCAAAGGAGGCAAGGTCAGCATCAGCGAGGCTGAAATCACCTCCGAAGGCTTCTCGCTTGAAGGGCTCGACCCTCTGCGCAAGACCCCGGCCGGATTGGCCTGCTACTTTTGGAATCCTGGAGGAGTCAGACAGAAATACCCGAATTTCTTCTTCAGCGGCCCTTACGTCAATCCTACCAGACCGGGCGAGGGACACGAGGCGATATCCAGCCACAGGGAGTGCCACTGCCCGGTTGTCAACAATACCCCGGGTTCTACAGTCGGATACAAGTATATGAATTTCAATATACTCGACTCTGCCCTGAGCCGTTCTTCCGGAAAGAGGGCACTGCTCGAACTGGAGATTGTGCCTGAGGGCAAGGCCGGAGTCATCAGCGTGCTGGCCGGAGGCCCTACGCCTGAACAGGACGGAGTGGAGATTGCCCGTTTCGGGGTCAGGGATGCCCGCAGCAGCGGTCACGTCCGTCTCAGCGCAGAGTGCCGCAATCTCCGCAAGCTTAAGGGAAAGCAAGCTTTGTTCTTTGTCTTCTCCGATTCTGAGGATTCCAGCTCAGCTGGAACTGCTAACTCAGCCGGCGCTTCCAGTTCAGCTGCCGCCGGCACCAAGTCGATTTGCGAACTCCACAGTTTCCGTTTTGCGGTGCAGTAGGATGAAACTGAATCTGGGCATACTGTCCGTATTTGCGTTTGCCGTCGTCTTTGCAGGATGCCGTAAGGACATAGTTCCTGGGCCTGAGCCTGAACCTGAACCGCTCC
>JAEDEB010000006.1 GCA_016293535.1 Bacteroidales bacterium
TCTATCCAACCGTTGGTGTAGGCTATTTCCTCGAGGCAGGCCACCTTGAGTCCTGTCCTCTTCTCGAGCACCTCGACATAGGTGGAAGCCTCGCTGAGCGAGTCATGGGTTCCGGTATCAAGCCAGGCAAATCCCCGGGCGAGGGTCTCCACGAGCAGTCTTCCCTCGGCGAGATATCTCTGGTTCACAGAGGTTATCTCGAGCTCTCCGCGGGCGGAAGGACGTATGGTCTTGGCGATTTCAACAACATCGTTGGGATAGAAATAAAGCCCGGTGACAGCATAGTTGCTCTTCGGCCTGGCCGGTTTCTCCTCTATGCTGAGGCAGTTTCCCTCACTGTCGAATTCAGCCACTCCGTATCTCTGCGGGTCGCTCACCCAGTATCCGAACACCGTAGCCTTGTCCTGGCTTCCCACGTTGGCAACTGCTGCCCTGAGCAGGTCCACGAAGCCGGCGCCCTGGAAGATATTGTCACCCAGCACGAGGCAGACGTCGTCCCTGCCTATGAACTCTTCGCCGATTATGAAGGCCTGGGCAAGTCCGTCAGGAGACGGCTGCTCGGCATAACTGAAGTTTACCCCATAGTCGCTCCCGTCTCCGAGCAGTCTCCTGAAGCCGGGAAGGTCCCCAGGGGTGGATATGATCAGGATGTCCCGGATTCCGGCTTGCATAAGTACAGATACCGGATAGTAGACCATAGGCTTGTCGAAGACAGGGAGAAGCTGCTTGCTCACGCCCTTGGTGATTGGGTAGAGACGGGTGCCGCTCCCTCCGGCGAGTACGATTCCTTTCATTTGAGGGTGTTCTTTATTGTATAACTTACAAATGTAACAATCATATCTGGAAAAATGTTATTTTCGCAGCCGTAAACCTCTCCACATAAATCAAGCATGCCGATGGTAAAGGTATATTGCAGAAACACTGGGACCACCAGATCGTTCGTAGAAGGTCTGACCCTTCTGGAAATTCTCTCGGATTTCGAATTTGAACAGCCTTACAGGATACTCTCCGCGAAGGTCAACAACATTTCTCAAGGGCTGAAGTTCAAGGTGTTCAACTCCAAGGAGGTGGAGTTCCTGGATTACCGTTCCTATGCCGGAAGGGCGGCGTACTCCCGCTCCTTGTGCTTCCTCGTGGGAAAGGCAGCCCAGGATGTGTTTCCGGGGTCGAGGATTTCCCTGAGAAGGCCTATCTCCAAGGGCTATTTCTGCCAGCTTCACAAGGCTGACGGTTCCGCCCCCGATCCCGGGGATGCGGCTCTCATCAGCGCGAGGATGAGGGAGATTGTCGAAGAGGAGATTCCTTTCCGCAGGCACGAGGTCCGCAGGGAGGAGGCCCTGCAACTCTTCATGGAGAAAGGCTATGAGGACAAGGTGAAACTTCTGGAGACCTGTGACGATATCTACATTACCTATTACTCGCTCAAGGATACGGTGGACTATTTCTACGACGCCCTCGTTCCGGATACGGGCTACCTGCAGGTCTGGAGTCTGGACAACTATGAGGACGGAATGATACTCAGGGTTCCCGACCGTCACCACCCCGAGCAGCTCGCTCCTTTCTTCGAGCAGCCCAAGACCTTCGAGTGTTTCAGGGAGACAGTGACATGGAATCGCTATATGGACCTGTCAACCGTGGGAGATGTCAACAAGGCCTGCCTTGAGGGACATGCAAACGAACTCATACGCGTTTCCGAGGCCCTTCAGGAAAAGAAACTGGTACAGATTGCCGAGGAAATCAACTCACGCTTCCACAACAGTGAGAACCCTCTGAAGGTCGTGCTCATCACCGGACCGAGCAACAGCGGCAAGTCCACAGTGTGCCGCAAGCTGAGCACCCAGCTTATGGCCTGCGGACTCAGGCCCGAGTTCTTCTCGACTGACGACTATTTCGTGAACAGGGAGGATACTCCGAGGCTGCCGGACGGCAGTTACGACTTCGACGGTTTCGATACCGTGGACCACGCCCTTCTGGAAAGGGATGTGATGCGAATACTCGCCGGAGAGGAAGTGGAGGTGCCGCACTACAATTTCGTGACCGGCATGAGGGAGTACAACGGCAAGAAGATAAGCCTCCAGCCGAGGACCATACTTATGATCGAGGGTATCCACGCCCTGAATCCAATGCTTTTGCCGGGAGTTCCGAGAGAACGTCAGTACAGGATTTTCATAAACACGATAACCTCAATTTCCCTGGATGACCACAACTGCATCCCTACCAGCGACAACCGCCTGCTGCGCAGGGTGATACGGGATTACAACATGGGTGCTTTCACGGCAGTCCAGACCATACGCCAGTGGCCGAACGTCAGAAGGGCGGAGGTGAAATGGATATATCCTTATCAGGAAACTGCGGACGTACTCTTCAACTCTGCGTATCTCATAGAGTTTGCGGTCATAAGGAACCACGCCGAAAGGGTGCTCGCCACCGTTCCGAAGAACTGTCCGGAGTATAGCGAGGCCCACAGACTACTGACTTTCCTGCATTATTTCCTCCCTGTTCCGGACAAGGAGATACCGCCTACATCACTCCTGAAGGAGTTCGTCAGCGGACGTTGACCTCTCCGACAGATGAAGAATCCGGCGCCGGCGCCTTTGTGGTGTCGGCGTTTTTGTATTTAGCCAGTTCCAGTTCGAGTTCGGTAATCGTTGTGTTGAGCTCCTGTATCCTCTGGTCATAGTACTCGTAGATGCCTCGGACGATTTCAGTTTCAGTGACCTTGGAGGCATTGTCGGCAGCTTCCTCCCTGAAGACCACCTGTCCTCTGGTGAGTCCGAAATTTTCGGCGTCGTTGTAGATTATCTCCTTCTGCTCGGCGCTCAGAGCATCTCCCGCGATGAAGATTTCGACCTTGTAAGGCTTCTCGTCTGTAATTACCTTATGGTCATAGATATAACTCCCGCCTATGGTCTTGTGCTTGTTCACGAGGCTTCCCGCGTGAATGGTGAAATTGTTTTCCCTTATGATGTTGAACGCGCTGAAGCAGCTCGGGATGGCAATCAGGAGCACTATGATGGTAATCGAAGTCTTGCGGCGCTTCTCCACCTTCGGGTCGGAGAATTCCGCCATAGGGAAGCCCAGGTACTTGGCTGCGAGGAAGACGGCAAGGGCTATGAAGAGGCTGTTTATTATGAAGAGGTAGAGGGCCCCTGTTATGTAGTGGATGTTAAGTTCAGCAATGCCGTAACCCACGGTACACAGAGGCGGCATCAGGGCTGTGGCGATGGCCACTCCGGAGAGCACGTTGCCCTTCTCCTTCCTGCTGGTTTCGAGCATTCCCGCGATGCCTCCGAACAGGGCTATGAGCACATCGTAGATGGTCGGATTGGTCCTTGCGAGAAGTTCGGTGGGTTCGTCGAGTTTCAGAGGGGTTATGATGAAGTAGAGTGTCGAAGCCAGTATGCTTATGAGCACCATGATTCCGAAATTCTTCAGCGACGAACGCAGCAGGTCCACGTCGTTGGTTCCCAGGCCGAGGCCGAATCCGAAGATAGGACCCATCAGCGGGGATACGAGCATCGCGCCTATGATGACGGGTATGGAATTGACATTCAGACCCACGGATGCGATGATTATCGCGCAGGCGAGAATATATACGTTAGGCCCTCTGAAGGCTATGCTGCTGCGTATGTTCGCGTTTGCGGCATCGATGTCGATGTGCTCGCCGAGGCTCACCACCGACTTTATGTATTCCTTGACTTTCCCCATATCGATGAAGTTACATAACTCCGCAATATAGGAAAAAATCCCGTGAGAGAGGGCGTCAGTCCTGCTCTGTGAGACGTCTGACCGCCTCTTTGACCTGTTCGAAGCCGAATTCCGCCATCAGGGAGTCCATCCTTTCGGAGATTTTATCGTTGCAGAGATTTCCTATCGAGCCCTCATGGGTGTGGTGAAGAGTCCCGCTGTATTCGAATTCTCCGTTCTGTACGGCGATGCCGACCTGTCTGTATGCATCCCTGAAAGGCACGCCCTCTGCCACGAGCCGGTTGACCTCCTCGACAGTGAATGCCAGCCTGTATTTCGGGTCGTCCATTATATCCTTTTCGACCTCCATCCTCTCCACGGCGTATGCGGTGATGTCGAGACAGTCGTCCATTTCCTTGAACATAGGGATGAAAACTTCCTTTATCAGCTGCATGTCGCGGAAATATCCTGACGGCAGGTTCGTGGTTATGAGCCTTATGGTATTCTGTATGCCGCTTATCCTGTTGCAATGTGCGCGCACGAGTTCGAACACGTCGGGATTCTTCTTGTGCGGCATAATGCTGGAACCTGTGGTCATCCTGTCAGGAAGGTGTATGAACCCGAAATTCTGGCTCGCATACATACAGCAGTCGAAAGCGAGGCGGCCGAGGGTTTCCGCGACAGCCCCGTATGCACTCGCGATTATGCGTTCCGTCTTACCCCGTCCCATCTGTGCATATACAACGTTGTAGTCCAGGTCCGCGAAGCCCAGGAGCCGTGTCGTCATCGTCCTGTCCAGGGGTGCGGACGAACCGTAGCCGGCGGCTGATCCGAGGGGGTTGCGGTTGGTGACCTCCCATGCAGCCTTGAGTACTGACATGTCCGCGGTCAGGCTCTCGGCATAGGCGCCGAACCAGAGTCCGAAGGAGGAAGGCATCGCAACCTGAAGATGGGTATAACCGGGAATGAGAATGTCCTTGCATTCCTCGCTCCTCGTCTGGAGCAGGTCGAAGAGCCTCTTTACCTTGCCGACAGTCTTCATCAGCGCAGCCCTCGAGAAGAGTTTGAGATCCACGAGGACCTGGTCGTTGCGGGAGCGTCCAGTATGGACCTTCTTGCCCAGATCCCCGAGTTTGCGGGTCAGCATCAGCTCGACCTGCGAATGTACGTCCTCGACATCGTCTTCTATGACGAAATCCCCGTTGCAGGCACTTCTGTAAAGGGATTTCAACTCAGGGAGGAGCTTATTGAGATCATCCTTGGGAAGGAGTCCCACGCTGCTGAGCATAGTGATGTGGGCCATAGTGCCCATAATGTCGCAGGGAGCGAGCTGAAGGTCGAGTTCCCTGTCCATCCCGACCGTGAAGGCGTCTATCTTCGCGTCGTTGTCGAAGCCTTTATCCCAGAGTTTTGCCATATTCTTCTATGAATCTGATGTATTTTCCGATGGCGTCGGCCACCTCTTCCGCAAGTATGTATTCGTCTTTCCTGTGCGACCTCGAGGAATCCCCCGGTCCCATCTTTATTGCGTCGAAGCCCATTCTCATCCAGTCAGAGGTCGTAGGGGAGGAGAATGTTTCCAGTCCCAGCGTCTCCGCTGTCCTCAGAAGAGGGGAGTCCTGACGCGTGGCGGACGAGCGGTTGTGCAGGTTCCTCGCGGTGAGCGTGCTGGTACACAGTCCTTTGAGTTCTTCGAGCAACTCGGCGTTCGTATATGCGTCGGTAGGCCTTATGTCGACCACAAAGCTGCAACTGTCAGGAACCACATTGTGTACAGTCCCGGCCTTGATTCCCGTGACCGTCATTCTGACCTTTCCCATAACCGGGGAAATGCGTGTGAATTCGTGGCTGCGCAGTTTCTGAATGTCGTCGAGGGCTTTGTACAGTGCATTCACCCCTTCCCCTCTGCCTGCATGGCCGCTCACTCCCTCAGCCAGACCGTCAATCACCAGCAGCCCTCTCTCGCTGGTTGCAGCCCTCATCCCCGTCGGCTCTCCGACTATGGCCCAGTCAGGAAGAGGCACGCCTTCGGGACGCGAGTCCGAATATATCCATCTGGCGCCGTTCTCTCCGGAACGCTCTTCCTCGCAGCTGAGCACGAGCATAAGGTTGAAGGGGAGTTCCCTGTCGGCGAAATGCCTGAAAGCCGCAATCATCGAGACCACGCTTCCCCCGTCGTCATTGCTTCCGAGGCCGCGTACAACACCGGGGTCCGTGCCGGGATCGAAGGGGTCGAAACTGTAGCCGGCATTGGCCGGAACCGTGTCGATATGGGCATCCAGAGCGAGTGTCCTCTTTGCGGGGTCAAAGCATTTCTGCAGGGCCACGATGTTGTTCCGCAGGACCCTGTGTTCCACGCCCCAGTCACTCAGCCGTGCGGAAATGAGATCTCTCACCTGTTCCTCTTCGAATGAGAGGGACGGTGTCGCGACCATCTCCCGCAGGAGTTCCATGTATTCGCCGTATTGCATTTTCCTTTCCATGTTTGCGCGCATCCCTGGTCAGAGGACAAAGCGGGTTCCGCCGTCTTTCGCAAGATTGGCCGAGTTGCGTATCACGACCGACGAGGCACCTTCGCGCAGGGCCTTGAAGGCGTTCTGGACCTTCGGAATCATACCGTCGGCTATGATTCCCTTCTTCTGAAGTTCCCCGAAAAGGGCCGGATCCATCCTCCTGATGACGCTGTCTTCGTCATCCCTGTCCATCAGCACTCCGTTTTTCTCGAAGCAGTATACCAGCTCGGCCTTCAGCGCCACGGCTATGGACGAGGCTATGGTATCAGCATTGGTGTTCAGCAGATTGCCTTTTCCGTCGTGGTTTATGGCGCATACGACGGGAGTGAGCCCGGCGGAGCACAGACTTTCGAAGAGATCCGTGTTCACGCTTGCCGCGTCAACGTCCCCGACAGCTCCGAAATCTATCTCCTGCCCGTCAATGAGCAGGGGAGCCCTTCTCGATGCGCAAATCGCATTCGCATCGCAGCCGCTGAGTCCGATGGCGTTGCAGCCCTCCCTCTGGAGAAGTGCGGTGATGTTCTTGTTGCACCATCCGGCATAGACCATGGTCACGACCTTGAGAGTCTCCCCGTCCGTGACCCGGCGCCCGGCAATCTTGACAGGCTCCTGTCCCAGGGCCTTCTGTATCTGGTTTGCAACAACTCCGCCCCCGTGGACCAGTACTTTGGGTCCCTCGATGGCGGCAAACTCCCTGCAGAAACTCTCGAGAGCCTCAGGGCAGTCCACAACGTTGCCTCCTATCTTGAATACCTTCATATCATTTGAGACTTTCAAGCATCCTCTTCATCACCACCTGGATGGAAACAACCCTGTTCGCAGCTTCAGGAATGACAAGGCTGCGCGGGCTGTCAATCACCCCGTCGGAGACTATCATATTCCTCCTTACCGGGAGACAGTGCATGAAATGGGCGTTGTCGGTCACGGCCATGTGGGCCTCATCCACCGTCCATCCCATATCCTTGCTCAGTATCTGACCATAAAGGGAAGGGTCGGTAACTCCCGGGCAGCTCCAGTTCTTCGCATATACGAAGTCGGCGCCTTCGAGAGCCTTCATCTGGTCATATTCTATGCGTGCGCCGGCAGTGAAGGCGGGGTCAAGCTCATATCCGTGCGGATGGGTTATCACCAGATCCACGTCAGCGGCTCCCATCCACTCCGCGAAGGAGTTAGGAACGGCCTGAGGAAGCGCCCTTGGATGAGGAGCCCAGGTGAGTACCACCTTCGGCCTTGCCTTGGTTTTGTACTCGTCTATGGTGATGAGGTCAGCGAAGGCCTGGCAAGGATGTACCGTGGCTGATTCGAGGCTTATCACCGGCTTGCCGGCATACTGGACGAACTGGCTCAGTATGGTTTCCGCGTAATCGAACTCCCTGTCCTTGAGCCCGGCGAAGGAGCGCACTCCAATGATGTCGCAGTAGCTTGCCATTACAGGGATGGCTTCTCGCAGGTGTTCAGACTTGTCCCCGTCCATCACCACGCCCATTTCCGTCTCGAGTTTCCAACTGTCCTGGCCTATGTTGAGGACTATCGGGCTCATTCCGAGATTGAGCGCCGCTTTCTGGCTGCTGAGGCGGGTGCGGAGGCTGCTGTTGAAGAAAACCAGCATTATGGTCCTGTTCTCACCCAGATGCTTCCAGGCGTATGGGGTCTGCTTGACCTGCCTTGCCTCAGCGAGGGCGGCGTTGATATCTCCGATGTCGGATACGTGGAAAAACTTGTTCATTTTCTCGATGGTTTTCAGTAATGATTTCTCAGAGAATGCAGTCCCTGAAACTGTCTGTGAATCTGCGGGCCTCGTCCATACTCAGGCACAGAGGCGCCAGAAGGCGCACCATTCTGCTCCCGGAGACTCCCGTGAAGATGTGCTTTTCGTAAAGGAGTTTCTTCCTTATAGGGGCTACATCCTCATTGAATTCTATGCCGAGCATCAGGCCCTTTCCGCGGACATCCCTGATGCGGGGGCTGGCGGGAATGGCCGCCTTTATGAACTCGCCCACCTTCAGGGCGTTCTCCGTAAGATTCTCCTTCTCCATGATGTCGAGCACCGAAATCGCGGCCGCCATTGCGAGGTAGTTCCCTCCGAAGGTGGTGCCGAGCATTCCCTTGACCGCCTTGAACTTCGGTGAGATGAGTATCCCTCCGCAAGGGAAACCGTTGGCTATGCCCTTGCCCATGGTGATGATGTCCGGCCTTATGCCGTACCATTGATGGGCGAAGAAACGTCCAGTCCTTCCGTAACCGCTCTGCACCTCATCCAGTATGAGGCAGCAGCCGTAACGGTGGCAGAGTTCCTCAAGGCCCTTCATGAAGTCTGCATCCGGAACATTGATTCCGCCGCAGCCCTGAATGCCCTCGATGATGATTCCGGCGACGTCCCCTCCCTTGAGAACTTCCTCCACCTGCTCCAGATTGCCAAGGTCGCAGAAACTGACCTTATGGCAGGCATTGAAAGGGGATACTATCTTCGGATTGTCAGTCATCGCCACCGCGCCCGAGGTTCTGCCGTGGAAACTCTTGCGGAAGGCAATGATGCGGTCCTTCCCGGTGTGGAAGGAGGCAAGCTTGGCCGCGTTTTCGTTGGATTCGGCTCCGGAATTGTCGAGAAAGAGGGAATAGTCCCCATAGCCCGAAGCCTTCCCCAGCCTATGGGCAAGCTCCTCCTGGAGAGGGTTGCGTACGCTGTTGGAATAGAAGCCTATCCTGCCGAGCTGTTCCGTGATTGCGGCCACGTAGTCGGGGTGGGAATGTCCCACCGAGATTACCGCGTGTCCGCCGTAGAGGTCGAGGTACTCCTGTCCTTCGGAGTCCCAGACCTTGCATCCCGACGCCCTGACAGGCGTCACGTCAAATAAGGAGTAAACGTCGAAAAGTTCCATTTTTTTCTTTGTCAGAATGCCGATGCCTTGAGCCTCAGGCCCATGTTTTCAGGAAGCCCGAACATCAGGTTCATGTTCTGGACAGCCTGTCCCGAAGCTCCCTTGAGGAGATTGTCTATGACTGAAGCCACTACCAGCTTGTCCGAGTGCTTGCCCAGGGAAATCAGGCATTTGTTTGTGTTGACCACCTGCTTGAGGTCCACGTCCCTGTCCGATACGAAACAGAAGGCCGAATCTGCATAGTAATTCCTGTAGAGTCCGAGGGCCTCTTCTTCGCTGAGTCCGCAAGAGGTATATACGCTTGCGAAAATGCCCCTCGCGAAGTCTCCCCTCACGGGAACGAAATTGATATCCTTGTCGAAATCCTTCTGGAGATTCTTCAGGTTACGTCCTATCTCTTTGAGATGCTGGTGGTTGAATACCTTGTATGCGGATATGTTGCAGTTCCTCCAGCTGAAATGTGTGGTGGCTCCCGGTTTCACCCCGGCACCGGTGGAGCCGGTGATTGCGGTTATGTGAATCTCGTCCTTGAGCAGTCCTGCAGAAGCCAGGGGCAGCAGGGCAAGCTGGATGGCAGTCGCGAAGCAGCCGGGATTGGCAACGAGGTTTGCCTGACGTATCCTCTCCCTCTGAAGTTCCGGAAGTCCGTAGACATAGCCATTGCTTTCATCCCTGAAATCCTGGGCAAGATCGATTACCTTCAGACCTTCCGGCCTTGCGTTTTCCGCCCAGAACTCCGCGCTCTTGCCATGGGCAGAGCAGAGGAAGAGCACGTCGATCGAAGAAAGGTCGAAGTCCCCGCTGAAACAGAGTTCCGTATCCCCGTACAGCCCTTCGTGGACCTCGTAGAGCCTGTTGCCGGCATTGCTGCTGCTGTGTACGAAGCCTATCTCGACCTCCGGGTGGTTAAGGAGTATGCGGAGCAGTTCTCCGGCCGTATATCCGGCTCCGCCTATTATTCCAGCCCTTATCATAGGTCGAACTCGTCCTGATGGTTTCCGTAATATACCCTGAGCGGGTTTGAGCTGATCTTTATGAAGCCCTTTGCGTCCTCGGAACTCCATCCCTTCGCTCCCTCGCCGTATTCGCCGAGCTTGCTCTTTACAAGGTCGTTCTTCGAATCCACACCCACGGTCGAGAAACCGTAAGGCCTGAGTTCGAGGGTGACGGTTCCGCTGACGTTGCGCTGGCTCTTTTCGAGCATGGCCTCGATGTCGCGCATCACCGGCTCGAGATACTGGCTCTCGTGGGTGAACATTCCGTACCAGTTGGCGACCTGTTCCTTCCAGTACTGCTGCCACTTGCTGAGCGTGAATTTTTCAAGGAACTTGTGTGCTCCTATGATGAGCATTGGAGCGGCGGCCTCGAAACCTACACGCCCCTTGATTCCGATAATGGTGTCTCCAACGTGCATGTCGCGGCCTATCCCGTAGGCTGAGCCTATCTTCTCCACCTCGTGTATGGCCTCCAAAGGATCATCGTATCTCTTTCCGTCAACCCCCTTGAGCTCGCCTTTCTCGAACTCCAGGGAAAGAATGCGCGGCTCGGTGCAGCTCAGCTGCTTGAGATATGCGCTCTCCGGAAGACCCTGGGTTGAGTCGAGTATCTCGCCGCCGCAGATGGACGTGCCCCAGATTCCCACGTTGTAGGAATATTTGAGTTTCGTGAAATCCGCGAAATATCCGTGTGCATTGAGGTAGTCCACCTCCTCCTTGCGGCTGAGGTTTCTGTCGCGGGTGAGGGTGATGATTTCCATATCCGGACACATCACGAGGAAGGTCATGTCGAAGCGCACCTGGTCGTTTCCGGCTCCGGTTGAGCCGTGGGCGATGGCGTCAGCGCCTATCTGCTTTGCGTAGCGGGCTATGGCTATGCCCTGGAAAATCCTCTCCGAGGATACGGATACGGGGTAGGTGCCGTTCCTGAGCACATTGCCGAAAACCATGTAGCGTATGCTCTTCTCATAGTACTCCCTCGTCACATCGAGAGTTACGTATTCCTTTGCGCCGAGCTTGTATGCGTTCTCCTCGTTCGCCTTGAGCTGCTCCTTGCTGAAACCTCCGGTGTTGGCGCAGGCTGCATAGACCTCGTAGCCTTTTTCCTTTGCAAGGTACATCACCGTATAGGATGTATCCAGACCGCCGCTGAATGCGACAACTACTTTCTTTGCCATATCTGTTCCGTTTACTTATTCTGATTCTGTGTTCCGGCAGACCCGTCCTCCGGACCCTTTCCCTCCGTATCGAGGTCGGGGTTGTGTATTTCTATGTGCTCCATCGGGTCGTAGAGCAGTCCTGTGCAAATGCACATCTTGTAGTCGTGGCTTTCGAGTATGTCGAAATGTCTGCATCCCTGACATCCCTTCCAGAATTCCGGGTCGTCGGTAAGTTCGGAGAACGGCACGGGACGGAAACCGAACTCATAGTTCATCCTCATGACGGCGGCTCCGGTCGTGATGCTGAAAATCTTGGCGTCGGGGAATAGTTTCCGCGAGAGACGGAAGGTGCCTTCCTTGATTCTCCTTGCCAGGCCCATGCCCCTGAACCTATGGGCAACAATAAGTCCCGAGTTTGCCACGAAACTCTTTCCTCCCCAGGACTCTATGTATGAGAAACCTGCAAATTCATCATCTTCGGTAAGGGCTATCACGGCCTTCCCCGCGCAGATTTTCTCGCTGATGTACTCAGGAGTCCTTTTGGCTATTCCGGTCTTTCTCTCCTGCGAGGATATGTACATTTCGTCGCAGATTTCCCGGGCATATTTCCGGTGGCTCTCATCGGCCACCATTACTTTGAATTCCATTTCTCTATTGATTTCATTCATCCTTCCGAAGAGCGTACAGACAAGCTAATGGCAAGACAAACCGTGATTGTCGATTGCAATTGTCAGAAGGAAATTCGAATATGAAGCGGATTTGTCAGACGGACACACCGAATTTCCGAAGGTGGGAGGGAAACCCCTCCTAGATTCGGACTCGGACTGATGCAGATATGATTTGTCTGTCTTTCATCATTTGCTGAATGTCCGACAAAGGTAATTAAAATTTTTTGAAAAGCAAGTTGGCGGCTATTTCCTGACCATAATGTCAAGTATCATCCTGTCAGCAGTCTGCATCCCGTCAGAGCCCAGCACGCCGACGTTGCGTATGGTCTTTTCTATGTCTTCATCGATGATGCCGTCGCTGGACTGTATGCATATCCCCTGCAAGGCGAGAACCGCGGACTGGACCGAGCACGCCACTCCGCTGGCAACCTTGAGGGCGCATCCTACCTTTGCGCCGTCGCAGACCATTCCAGTGATGTTTCCGGCCATGTTCTTGATTGCCGAGCATATCTCGCGATATCCGCCGCCCTTGAGGTAGACTATGCCGCAGGACGAACCTGTCGACGCGACGACGCAGCCGCAGAGGGCGGACAGCTTCCCGAGGAAACTCTTTATGTGTATCGCCACCAGATGACTCAGGGCCAGAGCCCTCGCCATCTTCTCATCCCCGATGCCGTACTGCATCCCGTAGGCTATCACTGGCATGGTCACGGTGATTCCCTGGTTTCCGCTGCCTGAGTTGCTCATTGCCGGAAGGGTGCATCCGGCCATTCTCGCATCCGAAGCGGCGGCGGTCAGGGACATGGCATTGACGAGGAAATCCTCCCCGTACACATCCCTGTGGCCCGGTGACCTGAGGGTCTTGCCGACATTCAGCCCGTAATCACCCTTCAGCCCTTCTTCGGCGAGGGCGAGGTTCAGGGTTCTGGATTCAAGCACGAAACTGATGTCCCCGTAGTCCACGTTATCCACGAATTCGAGTATTTCCCGTATCGTAAGTCCGGTGTCGCCGGCGCTGGAACTTGTGTCGGATTCGAGTGAACTGCTTATCTGACTGAGCACATTGTGGTCGAAGGAGGTTTCGACTATCATGTCGTGTGCATCCTCGATGACGGCCGAGGCTTCGTGAGGACCGCACTTTATGGTAGCCTTCGCATAGAGCTTGTGCCCGGTCTCAGCGACGGATATCCTCACCTTGCCCCCTGCGACCATCCTTCTTGCCTCGGCGACGGCCTCCCCGTTCAGGTCCTTCAGGACCTCGAGCCCATAGGAAGAATTTCCGCATACAGAGCCGAGAGCGGCCGCAACATGGAGCCCGACCATTCCCGTGCCGGGGATTCCTACGCCCATGCCGTTCTTGAGTATGTTCCCGCTGACTTCTATGTCGAGACTGGCGTTCCTGGCTTCACAGCGGTCGCATACATGCCCCTGCCTGTCGGGATCCTTGCCTCTGCCGCTGCGCAGTATTTCAGCGGCCCTTGCCGCAGCGAGGGCTACTGCTATGGGTTCGGTACATCCCAATGCGGGCTTGACCTCTCGTCTGATGAGTCCGATGATCTCCTGTTCTCTGCTTGTCATTTCTCGAAAAACTGTATTGAAGCCCTGATGATTCCGTCCATCGCCGCCTCATCCGTCACTGCCTCGAGCGGGAAACCCAGACAGACTGTCCTGTGGGTTCCCAGTTCGCAGAACACTCCGGCGGAGGTCCCGCTGTCTGCATAGCGGAGGATGGTCTTTCCCTGCCTTCCGGACGGGACTATGGCATCCATTGTCTCTACGCAATATATGTCTGCGGAAGGGGCATTGTTGACGTGGAAGGCGGATATGTCAGGAAAGGATTCTTTGCTTTTCCAGGCTGACTTGTTCAGGATGACGTTGCCGTTTCTGGATGCTCTCGGGCTGACAAGTTCATATCCCAGCACCTCCGAAATGAAGAGTTCTCCTTCCTTGAGTTCCTCTTCGCTCTTCCCGAGACCGAAGAGGTCCCGGCTCGGGTCACTGCCTGTTCTGGAGCCGGAAACTATGAAACAGGTGCCTTTGGAGGCAAGGGCTCTGACGGTATAGCGCAATGCGGATGGGAATACGCAGTACTTTCTTTCTCCCTTTCCCGTCCTGCATTCCGACTGCTTTCCGCAGATGAGGTCCACTGCCCAGAGCTCCTCTTCCTCCATCCCGGAGAACACCTCGGATGAAACCGAACAGAATGCGTGGCCAGCCGCCATCACAGACTTGCCGTGGCCAGCAACATAGTCGAAACTGTTCCCCGCCACCGGGGTCCCCGCGAAATCAGTGAAGGATGCGCCGAAACCGGCATTGTCGTCGCTCTTCCAGATGCGGCTTCGGTCCCATTCGTACATTTCTCCTATGTACCCGGGATTGCACATGTAAGGAACGCCTCCGTCCAGGGCAGTGTGGAAACCGGCGCAGCCCGAACCGTCGTCAAGTACAGCTGGACCGCTTATGCGGGTGAAATTGTTGACTATGAGCACTGTATTGCCCGTGTTTCCGCTTTCTGGAACCCCGGCTGCCAGTATTTCCGAAGGGAAGCTGCGCCCGCCTTCATTCATTGCCTCCACCTTCCAGCTGTAGAGATGTCCCGGTTCAATCTCCATATCCACGCTGCAGCTGTCCACGACAGTCCCGTTGTCGAAACCGCCGTCATCCTTTCTTGTGTAGACTATGTATTTCCTGCTGACTGCAGTAGGCTCGAGTGGGTCTTCAGTCGGCTTCCAGCTCAGTCGGGCGGACGAACTGCCAGTGAGTCTGGCGCTGAAGGCATGGACCGGGAGAGGCTGTACGACGTAGCTGCAACCGTACCTGTTGCTCAGAAACTTGAGCAGGGCCTTGTATATCGACCTCGAGACCGTGAAGCGGAAGGCGGGGTCGAGCCCGTATTTCATATCCCCGAAATTCTGGTGGGAAAGGAGTTCCAGGAGCATTGACGGAACCTGCGGAGTGCGGGATTCGCTGTAGGATTTGTCCCATATCTCCCTCCTTCTCCATTCCGGAGCCCACAGCGCCCTTGCGTCTTCGGTGATCTGGGTCTGCACAAGGTCGGCGAGCATACGGTTGAGCATCCTGTCCTCCCCGTCGGGAAATTCGTGTTTGCCGTCACATACCCGGGTGTAGATGGCAAGAGTCCCTATAGTCGAGTCTCTTCCGGCTATGCCCGCGTCGGTGTGGAATGCGAGAGAAAGGTCTATGGGAATGCCCAGACCATCCCTCGGCTCAGGCAGCCTGCCTTCTCCGTCCTTTGGAGGAATGTATTTGCCGGGGTTGAGGGAAGAACCGCAGCTGAGCCAGTTGACCCAGGCGCCCCTGCACATGAAATCGTCATAATAATCGCTCTTTCCGCTGTTCTGGTCCCATATCGTGCTGTCTGCACCCGTGTACCTCAGCCAGTACTTTGCGCCTTCGACATAGCGGGGAAGTCCCGACTCGCCGATTCCTCCTCCTATTCTCAAACTTCCGGCATCCACGGTCCTCCCGTCCGAACCGGCGTTGGTGAGGGTAATGCGCGCAGTGCCCCTGTCAAACTCGAAGAACCCCAGGAAAACTGGCGCGCCTCCTCCTATCCTTTGGTTCACAAGCACTTCGGAGCTGCCTCCGGAGTGGTAAACGGTATATCTTGCCCTGTCGGAACTCTTCGGGGTGGTCCTGTATGTGACATATACGGCGTAGCGCCCCCTGCGGGGAAGCTCGAGATTCCATTCGTTGTCCTTTGCGAGTCCTGTCACCTCCACCTTGCTCAAATCCCTTTCCCTCGGGAGCAGGACGCAGGCTCCCGCGTTTTCCAGCATCGGGGACAGGAAGGGCAGGACGTAGCTGAGGGAATAGAGGTCTTCGACCGTGGTGAAGAGGGGAGCTCGCTGCCACATCCACCTTTCCTCGCTTTCGTTGTAATAGTATCCGTGACTGTGCCACAGGGCAATGTGACGTCCGTTCAGACCCTTGGTTACAGGAGGAATATCTGTTCTGAGCACCAGCGGACGGGTGGAATTCCTCGGGTCCCGTGTGCGCAGCTGTGAGCTTGAAGGGTGGCCGGAGTTGCCGGGGACGGGCATTGCGAGCTGCTCCAGCAGCTGGGCCTTCGCATATATCTCCCCGAGTTCATATCCGGCAAAAGTTTCCGGCAGGAAGGATGACAGCGTGTCTCTGAACCATTCTATGTCAGCCTTTCTCCATGGATAGAATTTGAGGGACTGGGTAAAGTGGAGGTTGAGCTTTTTCCCCGAGCGCAGGGCGGATTTGAGCACAGGCTTGGTCCTGATTCCGTTCCTTGCCTCCATCCAGGCGGCAAGCGAGTCGCAGACCTCAGTCCAGTCGGCCGGCCTCCTTGGTGTAAGCCCGTCAGCCGGTCTCCCCGGCTTCGGCCCGTCAGCTGCCGCTGATTCCGCAGAAGTGGCCGGAATGTCGGCGAAGGACGCTGAAGAGGATATCAGGATGAGGCACAGGGCGGCGGCCACGGCTGCTGCCCTAAGCAAGAACAGAGTTGACAATTGCCTTCCTGAGTTCATCACAGAGCCTGCATGTCGTTGAGTTTCTTGTAGTATCCGCCGAGAGCTATGAGTTCCTCGTGCTTTCCTCTTTCGACTATCCTTCCCTCGTTCATCACGAAAATCTCGTCTGCACTCCTGATTGTGGAAAGACGGTGTGCAATCGCGATGGTTGTCCTGTCGGATGTCAGACGGTCGAGAGCCTCCTGTACAAGCCTCTCGGACTCTGTGTCAAGAGCAGAGGTTGCCTCGTCGAGTATGAGTATGGGCGGATTCTTCAGTATCGCCCTTGCAATGCTTATCCTCTGCCTTTGTCCTCCGGAGAGCTTGCCTCCGCGGTCACCTATGATGGTGTCGTAGCCTTTCTCCTTCTCCATTATGAAGTCGTGGGCATTGGCTATGCGGGCGGCTTCCTCCACCTGTTCCCTCGTGGCGTTCTCCACCCCGAAGGCTATGTTGTTGAAGATGGTGTCATTGAAGAGTATGGCTTCCTGGTTGACGTTGCCTATGAGGGAACGCAGGTCGGTGATGCTCACCTCGCGTATGTCCTTGCCGTCAATGGTGATGCGGCCGCAGATGACATCGTGGTAGCGCGGGATCAGGTCCACGAGAGTGGATTTGCCGCTTCCGGACTGGCCCACTATGGCTATGGTCTTGCCTTTTCCTATTTCAATATTGATGTCCGTGAGCACATCCTTGCTTCCTCCTTTGTAGCGGAAGCCCACGTTCTCGAAGCGTATGGACTCTTCGAAGGACTTGACAGGAATAGGATTGGCGACTTCCCTTATGTTGTTTTCGGCATTGAGTATCTTGTCTATGCGCTCCATCGAAGCGAGTCCCTTGGGAATGCTGTAGCTTGCCTTGGCGAAGTCCTTCAGCGGCTGGAGTATGCTGTAGAGTATCACCATGTAGAATATGAAGGTAGGAGCGTCAATGGAAGAACGGTCGGAGAGTATCAGTGTTCCTCCGAACCAGAGCACGATCATGATCATCAGGGTTCCGAGGAACTCGCTGACAGGATGGGCGGATGCCTGGCGGGTCGCAACCCTTCCAGAGATGTGCCTGAAGTCGTTGCAGGTGTCCTCGAACCTCTTTTCCATCTTCTTCTCGGCGAGAAAGGCCTTGACTATCCTGAGCCCGCCAAGGGTCTCGTCCAGCTGGGACATTATGTCGCTCCATCGGCTCTGGGCCTGAAGGGATTTCCTCTTGAGGTTCTTTCCGAGCACGCTCATTCCCCAGACCATCAGAGGAACCACACAGAGAGTGAAGAGGGTGAGCTGCCAGCTTATGAGAATGAGGGTGGTGAAATAGATGATTATGAGTATGGGGTTCTTGATGAGCATGTCGAGGGTGCTCATTATCGAGAACTCCACCTCAGCCACATCACCGCTCATCCTCGCCACTATGTCTCCCTTTCTCTCTTCCGAGAAGAAGCCCAGAGGCAGTGACATGAGCTTGTCATAGATGAGTACCCTTATGTCCCTCACTATACCTGTCCTCAGAGGTATCATCACCGCCGAGGATGCGAAGTAGCAGCTGCATTTGATTGCGGTCATAAGTCCGAGGAAGAGCCCGAGCAGAAGCAGGGTCAACGACGGTCCCTTCGATGCTATGAGCATCTGTGCGTATGCGTAGAAGTTATTGGTTATGAGGTCTTTAATACCGACTTCCGTGCTTCCCCAAGGGATGAACTCATAGACCGTAGTGTCCATCTTGAAGAGAATCTGGAGTATGGGTATGATAAGGGAAAATGAGAAAATGTTGAATATGGCGGAGAGGACATTCAGTATCAGGGAGCCGCCGAGGTATCCCTTGTATGGAGTTACGAATCTTTTCAGCAGTCGGAAGAATTCCTTCATCAGTGCGTTGTCTTATTGAAAACCTTCAAAGTTAACTATATCAGAGCATATTTTCAATCCAGTGGTATATGAAAATGATTCTCTTGGCGAGTACGTCCAACTGGAGTGATTCGACATTGTCGTCAGGCTTGTTCGTCTTCATGGTGATTCCCGATGTGAAGAGGATAGAGGGAATGTTGTTTTCGACAAAGACCTTCAGGTCCGTGACCTTGCGGAAAAACACTTCCGTGAACTTGCTGCTTCCGTAGTAGTCGAAGGCGAGTTCTAGGTCGGTGCGGTAGAGCTGGTTGACGAAATGGGCCATATCCTGGTCCACCTTCGGCATAGTCTGGTTGCCCAGCATTATCAGGAAATCCTTCCTGCCCGAGCGCAGGGGTGAGAGGGACGAGCCCATCTGTTCGAGGTTCACGACCATATCGACCTTGTCCGGCGTTACGGCCTTTCCCGTGAGCGGGTCTGTCAGCCGGCTTTCTTCCATAGCCTTGTACAGGGCTTCGGAGCCAGCCATGCTGGCGAGTTTGGCATCGAAAGCGACGAAGATGAGGTTGTGGTCATATACCCGCCCGATAAGTTTCATGTAGTTGAACATCGAGGCAAGGTTGATCAGGGCAGCGACTCCGGAGGCATTGCTGTCGGCCCCCGGGTAGATTGTGTCTCCAAGTTTGCCGAGATTGTCATAATGCGCGCCAATTATCACATAACTGTCCCTGGGAGATTTCTTGGACGCCGGAAGCATGCCCACGATGTTGTGTCCCACCTTGTCGTCTCCGAAGGGAAAGGAATGGGCGTATGAACCGTTCATCTCCATGAGACCGGATTTCCTGTACTGGTCAATCAGCCAGAATGCGGAAATGCTGCCGCCTTTGGTCCCCGGAGCCCTGCCTTCGCAGAGGGGACTGGTGAGGAAACCTATCTGCTTTTCCAACTTCTTCGCCCACACGAGGTTTTCGACACCCTGGGCTGCGACGGTGACGGGGAAGAGCAAAGTCAGAAACAACGCGGCTGACAATATGGCTGATTTTTTGTACATTTGCGGAATCCTTCGAAGTGCCCGCAAAAGTACGAATTTTTATACAAACCTCACCACAGCGATGTCAGTCCGCCTGAAAGCCATATCTGTAGCCCTTATGCTCATGCTGGGCTTTTCGTCCGAGCTTTCAGCCCAATATGACAAGGATGTTTTCTATATGCGCGGACGTCAGGCTCTCGCGGACGGGAAGTATGCTGAAGCCATAGAACAGTTCAACATTCTCGCCCGACTGGATACTGCCAACTGCTGGAACTTCTTCTTCCGCGGCATCGCCAAGTATGATCTCGGCGACATCAGGGGAGCCCAGAAGGATTTCGACCGTTCGGTCCGCATCAATCCCGTCTTTACCAACGGATACCATTACAGGGCAATAACGCTCAGCCGTTTCGGCCGCTACGACGAGGCTCTCGCAGACCTTGAGACGGCAATCAGACTGCGCCCCGGATATCCCGGACTCTATTTCACCAGGGGAGTCACCTATTTTCTCTCCCAGCAGTTCGACAAGGCTGTCAGCGATTTCGACAGGTACATAAGAAGGGAACCCAAGGATCCTTCAGCCTATCTCAACAGGGGCGCTTCCTATCTCTTCCTCAAGGATACTGTAAAGGCTCTGAACGACTACAACAAGGCCATAAAGCTCGACCGCTTCGACCCTGAAGGCTTTGTCCGCAGAGGCCGCCTCTATGCGGCAAGAGGAGAGACCGCGAAGGCGATTTCAGACCTCGATCACGCGATTGAACTCGATTCCACCAACACCTTCGCCTATTTCAACAGGGCCATAATGCTCTATGAGGCAAGCGACTATATGGCGGCGATGAAGGACCTGAACACCGTTCTCCGACACGAGCCCGGCAATGCGCTGACCCTGTACAATCGCGGCCTCATCAAGGCGCAGGTGGGTGCATACGAAGAGGCGCTCGAAGACCTCGACAGGGTCATAAACATCAATCCGGGGAATGTGCTCGCGTATTTCAACCGTGCGTCCGTCTTCATCTCGATGGAAAGATGGGAGGATGCTCTCGAGGATTATGACAGGGCCATAGAACTTTACCCGGATTTCGCGAAAGCGTATATGAACCGTTCGTACGTCGAGAACCGTCTGGGACGCCGCAAGGAATCCAAGGCCGACTACGAGACGGCCCAGCGCAAGGTCCGCGAATACAGGGCGAAGAACAGCAACGGCGAGGCCTCCTTTGCCGATACGACCAAGAAATACAGCGCACTCCTGGACTTCGACGCCGATTTCGCGAAGAAGGACTTCAATGACGAACTCCTTCAGCACAGGGACATAGACGTGAGGCTCAGACCTCTGTACCGTTATGTCCTGGATCCGGACAAGAAGGATGGCTCGTATGCGCTTTCCCGTGCATATGAGAATCCTCTGATGCGAAGGTTCGAGGAGAGAATGTCCGTCCCTGTCAGCATGGCCACGGCTGCGCTTCCTCTCTCGGCCGATGCGGTAGCGATGACAGACGCCCGTCTTTACGGGGACGGGAAACATTCCGCCGCAAATGATTTTCTCCGGGCTCTGTCGGATTCGGAGGCGAAGAGGTACAACGGCGCCCTGAATTATCTCAACGCGGCAATCGATGCGGCGTCGGGGCTTGATGACGACAAGTATGCAGGATACTACAAGGCTTTCTATCTGATGAACAGGGGAGTGCTGCGTGCGGAGATGATAGACTTCATAGCGTCGATGGAAAGCAACGTACAGGTCCTTACGATGGACGATGCCCGCAATACCAGGGCGAGGGTCAAGGACGTAGCAGCCTCCAGCTATGATTATTCGGACGCCATAGCCGACATGAAGGCTGCGGACGAGATCGCGCCGGGCATCCCTTACATACTCTTCAATCTCGGAAATCTCTATTGCCTTTCAGCCGAGCACATGCAGTCCATCGAGGCGTACACTCGTGCGATTGCCGCATATCCTTATATGGGGGATGCGTATTACAACAGGGGCCTCGTACTCATCTACCTGAAGGACAAGGAGAAAGGTTGCATAGACCTGTCAAGGGCAGGCGAACTCGGGGTGGATGACGCCTATGCGGTCATCAAAAAATACTGCGAAGAAAGAAATGACTGACAAGCTCATATTCGAAAGTTTCTCGAGCGGCAGCTGCGGCAACTGCTACTATCTCGGAAACGGGACCGACGGGATTCTCATCGATGCCGGGGTGAGTCTCAGAAGGCTCAAGAAATACCTCGCCGACATGGGGCTTTCCTACGACTCCTTCTCCTGTGTGCTTGTTACCCACGCCCATCTCGACCATATCCGCCATCTTGGCGCCTTCTGCAAACGTCTCAGCAAACCTGTCTACACTACTGCCGAGATACATGACACCCTGTCAAGGCACAGTTTCACAATGGACCACATAGGCCCTTGCCGCAGGGATCTGGAAGTCGGAGTATGGACCGCGATACGCCCTGAAATCTCCGTGCGGCCTTTCATCGTGCCCCACGATGCGAACCAGACCGTCGGCTACTCCGTCGATTTTGGAGGATATAAATTTGTGATAATGACTGATATTGGAAGAATGACAGATGAGGCCGTCAGCCTTGCCCGCGAGGCCCGTACCGTAGTCATTGAATCCAATTACGATATCGATATGCTGATGTCGGGTCCATATCCTCACGAACTGAAGATGAGAATATGCGAAGGCTGCGGACATCTTTCCAACGACGAATGCGCATCGGCGCTCAAACGCATAGTCAATGCAACTGTGGAGAATGTCTTCCTCTGCCACCGCAGCGAGAACAACAATACCTCGAAACTTGCCTACGACTGCGCCAGGGCGGCTCTCGTGGAAATCGGTATGGGGGATGTTTCTCTGAGGGTACTTCCCAGGGAATATCCTTCGCCAGAGTTCGTGCTTATGGACAAATCAGCTGTGTAACTTTCAGAAATTCCAATAATTCAATAACAATGAGCAAACTGACAGTAATCAATCATCCTATGGTGCAGCATAAGCTCACCATCATGCGTGACGTTAGGACCGGTTCCAAGGATTTTCGCGAGCTTCTCAAGGAGATTGCCCTTCTGATGGGTTATGAGGTTACCCGTGATTTTCCTCTCGAGGATGTTGAAATCGAGACTCCTATGGAGAAGATGAAGGCACGCAAGGTTTCGGGAAAGAAGGTTGCCATCGTGCCTATTCTCCGCGCAGGTCTCGGTATGGTAGACGGTCTCCTGACTCTCATTCCGGTTGCAAAGGTCGGTCACATAGGCCTTTACAGGAATGAAGAGACTCACAAGCCTGTCTTCTATTACTGCAAGCTTCCTTTCGACATCGCCCAGAGAACCATCATCGTTACGGATCCTATGCTTGCCACGGGCGGAAGCGCCTGCGATGCCATCGACCTTCTCAAGGAAAAAGGATGCACCAACATCAGGCTGATGTGTCTGGTGGCCGCCCCCGAGGGCGTCCGTGCGGTGCAGGAGAAACATCCGGACGTGGATATCTATGTGGCGGCTGTCGATGACAGACTCAATGACAACTGCTATATACTCCCTGGCCTGGGGGACGCCGGTGACCGCATCTTCGGCACCAAATAGGCTGCTGCGTCAGTTGAACATTTCCTTCAGCTTGTCGAAGAAACTCTTGTCGTTCTTGGTGTCAGGCTTGAAGCCTTCCATCTTTGCAAGTTTCTCGACCAGGTCCTTTTCCTCTCTGCTGACTTTCTTAGGCACGTAGACTATGAACTTCACAATGAGGTCTCCGTTGCCGTATCCGTTGAGGCTCGGTACGCCCTTTCCCCTGACCCGCACTGTCTGGCCTGACTGCGTGCCGGGCTCGACCTTTACCCTGGTCTTCCCGCCTACGCAAGGAATCTCGACCTCGGCTCCGAGTATGGCTTCGGGAATTGAGATGATCTTCGTGTAGCTGAGGTTGTTCCCGTCACGTTTGAGCTCGCTTTCGCCGGCTTCCTGAATGAGAATGAGGAGGTCTCCGCAAGGACCGTTGTTCTTGCCTGCGTGGCCGCCGCCCCTCATCGTAAGCTGCATACCTTCCTCGACTCCTGCAGGTATCTTGACTCTTACGGTTTCCCTCTTTCTGATGAGCCCGGTGCCGTTGCAGCTGTGGCAAGGGTTGGTGATAACCTTTCCCTCACCACCGCACTGCTGACATGTGCTGTACTGGATAGTCTGGCCGAAGAAGCCGTTCACGACTCTCTTGACCTGGCCGGTACCCTTGCATGCAGGGCACTCCTTGATGTCGGAGCTGTTTTTTGCGCCTTTGCCTGAGCAGTCAGGACAAGGAACCAGCCTCTCGATTGAAACATCTTTCTCGCATCCTGACGCAATCTCTTCAAGGGTCAGGGTCACTCTGGTCCTTATGTCGCGGCCGCGATATACCTTCTTGCCCTGCTGCTGTCCGCCGCCGAAGCCCCCGAAACCTCCGAAGCCTCCGAAGCCGCCGAAACTGCCTCCGAATAAATCCTTTAGAACGTCGTTTATGTCGAAACCCTGACTGAAATCAGGACCTGCCTGTCCGTTGAATGCCGCGTGGCCGAACTGGTCATACTTTCTCCTCTTCTCCTCGTTTCCGAGTACGTCATAAGCCTCGGCCCCTTCCTTGAACTTCTCTTCGGCTTCCTTCTTTTCGGCGTCGGTTCCGTTCACCCATTTGTCAGGATGGTACTTGATGGCAAGTTTCCTGTAGGCTTTCTTTATTTCGTCTGCCGTGGCGGTTTTCGGCACGCCCAGCACCTCGTAATAATCTCTTTTTTCTGCCATTTTCAATCTTCTCCTATATCTAGATCCCGACTAAAGACCACTAAATCCCGACGACAACTTTAGCGTAGCGTATCACCTTGCCGCTGAGGGTGTATCCGGTCTGGATGACATCGATTACGTGTCCCTTGCTGCTTTCCTCGGGAGCAGGGAATTGTGCGACCGCTTCGTGGAGATCTGTGTTGAAAAGCTCTCCCCTGGCCTCGATGACGGCTAGCCCCTTGCTCTTGAGATATGAGAGCAACTTGTTGTAAATCAGCTCTGTTCCCTCTTTTGCCGCAGGGGAGTCCTCTGACTTTCTGAGTATGTCGATAGCCCTCTCGCAGTCGTCCAGAACAGGAAGCAAGCCCATAATGGTTTCCTTGGCTGCAACGCTCACAAGGTCGAGCTTCTCCTGCGTGGACCTTCTCCTGAAGTTGTCGAATTCGGCGTAGAGACGTATGTAATTGTCGTGCTCCTTCTCTGCGCTTGCCTGAAGCTCTGCGAGTCTGTCCCTGAGTTTCTGCACCTGACTCTCTTCAGCGCACTCGCCTGTTTCCTGAGCCTCGCCAGTTTCCTGAGCCACGCCAGTCTCCTGAGCCTCGCCAGTTTCCTGCGCCTCGCATTTTTCTTCAGTCTCGCATTTTGCCTGTGCTGCGCACTTCCCTTCATTCTCGCATTCCTTCTCGGCAACTTGTTTCTTCATTTCCTCTTTCATATTGCGTTTCTTCATTTTTTCAAACTCCTTTTCGGATTCGCTCACCTGATTTCATCCTGCCGAATCCGCCGGAGGCGGAATCAAATAATCTGCCATTGCGCCAAGTATGACATTATGTCAGTTTTCGCCGATCTTCCTTTTCCGGATTACTTGGATGACTACAAAAAAGCCGGGCGGATGAACCGACCGGCTTTTCAATCCCCGACCAATGAAAAGTTCCGGGGCTGACTGTGACTGCCTGTCTTCGGAAGATCAATACCTGTCCTCAGAAGATACGGTAAGTCTCTTGCGACCGTGACGGCGGCGAGCTGCGAGAACGCGGCGGCCGTTCGGAGTCGACATGCGCTCACGGAATCCGTGCTTGTTGATGCGCTTGCGCTTTGATGGCTGGAATGTTCTTTTCATTATCGTTATTTCTTTAAAATTCGCAGTTGGGACTGCAAAGGTAGTCTTTTCTGATTAATTGGCAAAAATTTTTTGAAGATTACTTATTTTCCGGCAACGGAACCCTCTCTGCCATACTTCCCTGACGATGCGATGAGGAGTCCGGCAAAGCAGATAGCGCCGTTGATGAGCAGCATCTCGAAGCCGAAACGGTAGCCTCCGAAAAGTTCTGGGCCGAACTTGTTGAGAAGGAGGCAGACAAGAGGGGACAGCAGGCATACGAAAGGTATGGCAAGTCCACGAGGATGCCTTTTTGTGGCCATCCCGAAAGCGTATAGCCCCAGAAGCGGTCCATAGGTATAGCTGGCAATCGTATACACTGCGTCGATGACGCTCCTGTTCCCTATGACTTTGAATGAGTAGACCACCGCTCCGACGAGAATCGCCATCGCGGTATGGACTATCACCCTCGTCACCGCCAGTCGCCTTTCTGCCGCCTCGCGGCCGTCCCGACTAGCTCTGCGGTCGGCGCGGAGGAAGTCCACGGTGAAGCTTGTGGTCAGAGCCGTGATAGCGGAACCGGAACTGCTGAACCCTGCGGTGATGAGCCCGATGAGGAAAATGGCAGCGACTGCCGCAGGCATATATGGACCCGTAGCCACGCTGGCGAAAACCTGGTCGGGGACAGCCGTGTCTATGCCCTTGAGTTCGCAGAACTGGTACAGCAAAACTCCGAGACCAAGAAAAACAAGGTTCAGCGGAAGATAGAGGAAACCGCTGGTAATCATATTCTTCTGTGCTTCCTTCAGATTCCTGCAAGATAGATTCTTCTGCATCATGTCCTGATCAAGACCAGTCATAGTGATGGTGGTGAATACCCCGGCAAGGAACTGTTTCCAGAAGTAATCGCTCTTGCGGAAATCGTCGAATACCCATATCTCCGACATCCGGCTTCCGCTGATGCTTCCGATCGTTTCCCGGAAGTCGAGGCCCATGGCTCCTGCCACCTGGCAGATGCACAGTACAACGGCGCCGACCATAGCCAGCGTCTGGACCATATCTACCCAGACGAGTGTTCGCACCCCGCCCCTGACGGTGTAGAGCCATACAATGACCACAGTCACGGCGACATTCAGCCAGAAAGGAATCCCGAGCCGGTCGAATAGTATGAACTGCAGCACGTTTGCGGTCAGAAACATTCTCACCCCGCAGCCAAGCAGTTTGGATATGAAAAAGAATCCGGACCCGGTGAAATATGCCTCCCTGCCGAACCTCTGCTCCAGATAGCCGTATATGCTGTTCATATCCATACGGTAGTACAGAGGAAGCAGCAGGTATGCGACAGCTACATAGCCCAGGGTGAATCCCAGAACCATCTGCATATATGAGAATGACGATGCGGCGACCATACCGGGCACGGACAGATAGGTTACCCCGGATATGGATGAACCTATGGTCGAAACCGCAACTATGTACCAGGGGGATTTCTTCCCGCCTCTGAAAAAATCTGAGTTTCCTGAGGAGACCTTGCCGGAGCCTGAGTTGTACCAGACTGATTTCATCGCAGAGCCCTGATGTGGATCACGAATTTTTCGGCAAACCACTCATCTTTGAGCCAGGTACTTATAGGCCAAGTTGTTATACTGCCCTTAGGGAGACCTTCCCTTGCCATTGCTGCGGATATTTCCGCGCAGATGTTTCCGCCCTTGAGGTAAAGGATGCCCTTGCCGTATTTCCCCCTGACCCATGGAAGGAAATTCTCCAGCGCTGTCACGGCGCGGGAGACCACCCAGTCGAAAGGCCCGTCGAGACTTTCGGCGCGCGCATTGACCACGCTGACGTTGTGCAGGCCTAGTGCTGAGGCTACTTCGCTCGCTACCCGGGTCTTTTTTCCTATCGAGTCACAGAGTGTAAAGTGCATTCCGGGAAAAAGGATGGCGAGAGGAATGCCGGGGAAACCGCCCCCTGTCCCGAGGTCCAGAATGCTTCCGCCCCCGCCGTCCGGGATGAGTCCGTTTTCGCTCATATAGGCGGCGATGCAGAGAGAGTGCAGTACGTGGTGGCTGTACAGTTCGTCTATATCCTTTCTGGAAATGACATTGATGCGGGAGTTCCAGTCCCGGTACAGTTCCTCAAGCATGCCGAACTGCCTCAACTGTTCCTCTGTCACGAAGGGAAAACGTTCCCTTGCAATTTTGCTGAATCCTTCGAAATCCATAATTCTCACTTCAGTTCATCGGAAGTCTCCATCATCCTCACGAGTATTTCCCGCGCTCTCTTTATTCTGGTCTTGACGGTATTGATGGGCAGATTGTACCTCTCCGCGATTTCGCTGTACTCGCATTCGTTTATGAACCTGTCCTTTGCAATGTCACGATAGCGGTCGTCAAGTTCCTCTATGTATGCCAGGGCCTTGCGGTAGTCCTCCTGATAGCTTATCTGATCCTCCGGGCCCTTTGCCGAGTCCGGTATCCTCGCAGCGCTGAATCCGTTGCTGTTGCCGTCGATGGAACTTGTCGGCATGTTCTCCTTCTCCCTCTGCCGTCCGCTGAGGTGGTCGAGCGCCGTGTTCCAGCCTATGGTGTACAGCCAGGTCCTGAATTCGGCCTTTGCAGGGTCGTACGAATCGATGTGAAGAAAGGCCTTCAGGAAGGTTTGGGTACATACGTCCTCCACATCCCACGATGCCACAATTTTCCCTACATGGATGCGCAGTCCCTCCTTGTACCTGTCGTGGAGCATCAGGAAAGCCCTTTCGTTCCTTTTCCTTGCAAGGGATATGAGATCAGCGTCGGAATATCTGTCAATGTGCTTCGAGCCAGTTTTTTCCATAATTGCATTCTACTGTAAGAGGTATGGATAGCGCTATTACGTTTTCCATTTCCCCGGTCACTATCTCCATCATCGTGTCGGTTTCCCCCGGCGCGACGTCGAAAACGAGTTCGTCGTGTATCTGCAGTACCATACGGCTTGCGAGTCCCGCTTCCCTGATCCGTCTGTCAACCGCGACCATGGCAAGTTTGATGATGTCGGCTGAGGTCCCCTGGATGGGTGCATTGACGGCATTCCTCTCCGCGAGAGCGCGCACCGTTCCGTTCTGCGAAGTGATGTCGGGTACATAGCGCCGGCGTCCGAAGAGGGTTTCCACATATCCTTTCGCACGTGCGGATTCCAGGGTCGAATCTATGAACTTCCTTATGGAAGGGAAAGATGCGAAATAGTCGTCGATAATCTTCCTGGCCTCGTTGCGGGATATCTTCAGACGCTGCGACAGGCCGAATGCGGATATGCCGTACATTATTCCGAAGTTGGCCGTCTTGGCTATCCTTCGCTGGTCTGCGCTGACCTCGTCGGCCGGGATGCCGAAAATCTTCGCTGCGGTGGCCTTGTGGATGTCGGTGCCGTTTCTGAAGGCCTCGACGAGGTGTTCGTCCCTGCAGAGATGGGCCATTATCCTGAGCTCTATCTGGGAATAGTCCGCGGACATTATGAATCCGTCCGGACGGCTCGGGACGAAGGCTTTCCTGATTTTCCTGCCCCTGTCGGTGCGTATGGGGATGTTCTGGAGGTTAGGTTTGGAGGAACTCAGACGACCTGTTGCAGTGAGGCTCTGGTTGAAGGTCGTGTGAATCTTCCCGCTGCGCCTGTCCACAAGGTCAGGGAACGGTTCTATATATGTGGACAGGAGTTTCTTCGCAGCCCTGTATTCCAGGATTTCGTTTACCGCAGGATGCCTGTCCGAAATCGCCTCGAGGGTTTCTTCGTCGGTGGAGTAACTGCCTGTTTTGCTTTTCTTTGCCTTCGGGTCAAGGGCGAGTTTTCCGAAGAGTAGTTCGCCTACCTGCTTGGGCGAGGAGATGTTCAGATTTGGTTCTCCGACGAGTTCGCGTATGCAGGCCTCGCGGTCTGCCACCTCCCTGCGGAGTTCCTCGGCGAATGAGGCCAGACTTGCAAGGTCCACCTTTACGCCTGTCTCCTCCATCGATGCGAGTACCCTGATCAGAGGGGCTTCCATCTCTTCGTAGAGGCTGGTGAGACCCAAGCGTGCCAGTTCATCCTCCTTCAGGATTCCGAGTTCATAAATGAGTGCAGCCTCCCTTGCCGGTATTCTCTCAGTCCCGGAATCAGTTCCGCCGCAGCTGTTTCCGTCCGCATCGTTGCCGCCTTCTCCGTTTCCGCAGCTGTTTCCGTCCGCATCGCTGCCGTCGCCGTTTCCGAAGAAGGCGTCGAAAAGGGTTTCCTGGACGCCTCCGGATACGGCTCCCTGACCGGCTGTGGCCTCCTCGAGTTCCACGCCGAGTTCGCTGCGGCAGAGCAGGTCGAGCTTGTGACTCTTTTCAGGGTTGACAAGATAGTCCATTATCTCTATGTCCATCAGCCTTCCCCTGATGCCGCGGTAGCGTTTGACAATGGGTTTGAAACCGTGTCCATACTTCGCTATGGACGGGTCGCCGAGCAGTTCAGCCAGTTCCGTTTCCGTCCCTTTGCACACAATCACAGGCGTTGACTCAGACCCGCCTTTGTCCGCCTTTGCGGCTGCGCAGATGATTCCGCCATCCCCGAAGGCAAGGGCACATCGGCCTGATTCCAGGGCGGCAGCATGGACCTTGTCCACCGGACATGAGACGAACTTCACTTCCTTCCGGGGCGCTGGATCGGCCGCAACGCTCTCTCCGACGGTGGTCAGCCCTTTGAGGTGACGTTTCAATGAACCGAATTCATAGAGGTCGAAGAGTTCGCTTGCGCGTGCATCCACCTTCCCGTCCCTGACCATGGCGGAAGTTGGAATATCTATGTCCATATCCGTCTTTATGGTCACGAGTTCCTTGCTGAGGGCGATATGGTCCCGGGCATCGAGGAATTTCTGTTTCTGGCTGGCGCTCAGTTCGTCGAGGTGCGCATATATCTCCTCGAGCGAGCCGTACTTCGCGATGAGTTTGCCCGCTCCCACCTCTCCTACGCCCTTGACACCGGGCACGTTGTCGGACGCATCGCCGCATATCGCGAGCATGTCAATGACCTGGGACGGCCTGTCGATTCCATATTTTGCGCATACCTGGGCTATACCTATCTCCTCGTGTTCCTCTCCCGCCTTGCCCGGCCTGTACTGAATGATTTGTTCTGAAATGAGCTGCCCGTAGTCCTTGTCAGGGGTGACCATAAAGACCTTGAGTCCTTCACGCTCAGCCCTTTTTGCGAGCGAACCTATCACATCGTCCGCCTCGTATCCCCTTATGGTGACGACTGTGATGTGCAGGGCTTTGCAGAGTTCTGTCAGAGGTTCGAGCGCATCGATGACCAGCTGGGGCGTCGCGTCCCTGTTGGCCTTGTAGAGGGGGTACATTTCATTGCGGAAGGAACCTCCCGGCGGGTCGAAAGATACCGCGACATGGCTGGGCTGTTCCCTGGCGATCAGATCGAGGACATACTTTGTGAATCCGTACAGTATGGATGTGTCCCTTCCCTTGGAATTGATCATTGGACGCTTCAGAAAAGCGTAGTACATCCTGAAAATGAGGGCGTGCCCGTCGATGAGGAATATGGTGTTCTCTTTCATTCCGATTATGCAGAAACCTCAAAGTTAGCAATCATTTGAAAATTCCGCCGCCCGGCAGATCCCTGTTTACAAGACTTCCGTCCGAAAATATAGTTTCAATCAGCCTGGCGAAGCGGCTGCCGGCGTCGGCTCCGCTGCAATCGGCGTCGCTGCCTCTGGAGTCAGCTTTGCTGCAATCGGCATTGCTGCCGGCGGGCAGGGCGTCAGAGCTGCGGAAAACTCCGTCCCGTCCAAGGGCCCATACCGAAGTGCAGACCGAAAGGGCTGGGGCGAGGTCGTGGCTGGCGAATACGAAGGACAGTCCGGTCTCCCCGGCTATGCGGCCGAGTGTGCGGAATACTGTAAGCTTGTTTTCGGGGTCCAGGAATGCGGTAGGCTCATCCAGAAGTATGAGCCCGCCCTTCTCGCCTGTGCGGCACAGAGCTGCGGCGATCGTCCCCTTCTGGAATTCGCCGTCGCTGAGGGTTGAAATATCCCTTGAAGCGAGTTCCCCAAGCCCGAGAAGGTCCAGCGCCCGGTCGATCCTGTCGGCAGCCGTCTTCCCGACTTTCCCGTTCCATCGGCTTTCCCGGTAGAGACTCGTTCGTATGAAATCCTTGAGAGTGAAGCCTTTGACCTTTGGTATCCCGGTCGGTACCATTACGGTCTCGACGCTTCCATGTCCCGTTCTCCCTTCTGCTATGGATCGCAAAAGGGTAGACTTTCCGCTGCCGTTCGCCCCGCACAGAAGAATTGTTTCCCCCTCCCGTATATCGAAGCTGATATCCCGGCAGAGTATGCGTCCCGGGTAGCCGACACTTGCGCTTCTGGCGCTGAATATTACTTTATCTCCCTTCATCTTCCGCTCCTCCCTGCCAGAAGTATGACCATAACCATAGGTATTCCTATCACTGCGAGCATGCTGCCTGTCGGCACGGCTGACGCGAATCTGGACCAGAGCTGGGCCGCCAGGTCTGCAGTGACGCATAGACCAGCTCCTGTCACGATGCTTGCCGGGATGGTTTTAGCGTGGTCAGATGAGCCACAAAGGCGTCTTGCGATGTGAGGGGCGACTATGCCGACGAAGCCAAGAGGACCGCAGAAGGCAGTAACCGAAGCTGTCATCAGGCAGCATCCCAGCATGGCCACGCCGCGTGTAAGGCGTACCCTGGAGCCGGACAGTTCGGCATATTCGTCCCCAAAGAGTACGATATTCAGGCCCCTGATGTTGCAAAGGGAAAGTGCGACACCTGCTGCGAGGCAGATGGCGGCGGCGCCTGTACGCGACCAACCGCAGTTGCTGAAACTTCCGGCTGCCCAGCTGTAATACAGTTTCAGGGATTCGGCGTTGCTGCTGAATTGCAGCAGGGCGACTGCTGCGTTGAAGACATAGCCCAGCATAATACCGAAAATCAGAAGGGTCGAAGCCGATTTTACTTTTGTGGACACAGCCATTATGAGAATTCCGGCGAGTATGGCTCCAAGGAAAGCCGCCCCGGTGAGGGTCAGGCCGCAGCCTGCAGCCGCACCTGTCAGTCCGCCGCCAGCAGCGCCTGTGAACCATCCGCCAGCAGCGCCGGTGAGGCTGCTGCCGGCCGTCAGGACGGCGACTGCTGCGCCCAGGCCTGCGCCGGCGCTGATTCCCATTATGTGTGGGTCGGCGAGGGGATTCCTGAAGATGCTCTGCATCTGGAGGCCGCCGAGGGAGAGGGAAGCCCCGGCAATCAGTGCAACGGCGATTCTCGGAAGCCTGATGCCGGTGATTACCCCGGGGGATGCTCCCGGCTGACCGCCCCACAGCAGGTCGGCGGCAGCCACCGCCAGCGTCAGGACAGCCGCCACTGCCGGCGTCAGCTCTTTCCAAGAAGATTTTTTCATGGCCCCAAAGATACTCTTTTCGGCACAATCCGTTCTTCCTGTCGGTCAAAAAGCCTATCTTTGGCGGCAAAGATTATGAATTTCCCTTTTTTCATAGCGCGCCGCTACCTTTTCGCAAAGAAGTCGCATAACGTGATAAACGTCATATCAGCGATTTCCGCAGCAGGTATGGCAGTCGGTACAGCCGCACTTATTATTATATTATCGGTTTACAACGGTTTCGACTCCCTTGTGAAATCGATGATGGGCACGGTGGAACCTGACCTTTTGATCAGCGCTTCGGAAGGGAAGGTCTTCGTCCCGGAAGGGGAACTCTACGACTGGATTTATGAGCAGCAGAGCGTTGCGTCCATGTGCACAGTCCTCGAGGAACAGGTGTTCTTGGATTACGACGGCAAACAGGAGGTTGCGGTGGCGAAGGGCGTCGATTCCATCTACGAGGAGGAATCGCCATTGGCAGCCTATGTCCGCGACGGTGAATATGCACTCCACCGCGGGGATGTGCCCCTTGCCCTTGTCGGGGTTTCGCTCGCGCACCGGATTGGCGTCAATCCTCGTTTTCTGACTCCCTTGCGCATATACTATCCTACCCGTACGCGCCGTATCTCCGCAGCTGATCCATTCGGCTCCATACGTTCGGTAAACGTTTGGCCTTCAGCTACTTTTGCTGTCAGTTCGGAGGTCGACGGAAAATATTTGATACTCCCCATAGAAAAGATGCGTGAACTTCTGGAATACGATGACGAGGTCTCAGGAGTTGAAATCCGCTTTGTTGAAGGAACATCCGCCCAGGAGATGAAAAGGGTAGAGGAGGGGATTGCCGGCATCATCGCTGATACTGGAGCGAAACTGAAGGTAGCCGACCGCTTCCGCCAGAATGAAACACTTTACAGGATGATGAAGTATGAGAAAGCTGCCATTTTCCTGATTCTCATCTTCGTGGTCATAATAATTGCCTTCAATATTTTCGGAAGCCTGTCCATGCTCATAATAGAGAAAAGGGACGATGTCACGACTCTTCGCAGCATGGGCGCAGACGACCGTCTGGTACGACGCATTTTCGTGCTTGAGGGTTGGCTCATTTCCCTGACGGGAATGGCAGCGGGCCTGCTCCTTGGCGTCGCCTTCGTGCTTCTCCAGCAGCATTTCGGGCTCATATCGATGCCTTCCGGCTTCGTCGTCAGTGCCTATCCGGTAGAGCTCCACCTTTCCGACTTCCTTCTGACCGTGGCCGGAGTGTCAGCAATAGGCTATATTACAGCAATGCTCCCCGTCGCCTCCTTCCTGAAGAATGAGAAGAGGGGAGCATAGCGCTTTGCAGACGGTCAGTAACCGTTCGAGTCCTTGTATCAGTCCCTATACGAGTCCCTGCTCGACCATTGCGTTGGCGACCTTGAGGAAACCGGCGATGTTCGCGCCCTTGACGTAATTGATGTATCCGTCTTCCTCGGTGCCGTACTTGATGCAGGCGTCGTGGATGTCGGACATGATGCGGTGGAGATGCTCGTCGACCTCCTCCCTTGTCCATTTCTGACGTATGGAGTTCTGGGTCATCTCGAGACCTGAGGTAGCAACGCCGCCGGCATTGGATGCCTTACCCGGGGAGTAGAGAAGCTTGTGGGACTGGAAAATGGCAATAGCCTCAGGAGTGGTCGGCATATTCGCGCCCTCGGTCACGCAGTAGCAACCGTTCTCGACGAGCTTGCGTGCGTCGTCGGCGTCAATCTCGTTCTGGGTGGCGCAAGGCATTGCGATGTCGCATTTGATGCCCCAAGGACGCTGGTCGGCGAAGTACTGGGCCTGAGGATATTTGTCCGCATACTCCTTGATTCTGCCGCGGAGCACGTTCTTCAGGGTGAATACATATTCGAGTTTCTCCTCGTCAAGTCCTTCGGGATCATAGATGAATCCGTTGCTGTCCGAGAGGGTTACCACCTTTGCGCCGAGACGCATGGCCTTCTGGGCTGCGTACTGGGCCACATTGCCGGAACCTGAGATGCATACGGTCTGTCCTTCGAAGGATTTTCCGCGGGTGGCGAGCATGGCCTGTGCGAAGTAGCAGGCTCCATAGCCCGTCGCTTCAGGTCTGAGGAGGCTTCCACCCCAGGTCTGACCCTTTCCCGTAAGGGTCCCGCTCCATTCGTCGCGGAGTCTCTTGTACTGTCCGAAGAGGTAGCCCACCTCACGTCCGCCAACGCCGATGTCACCAGCAGGAACGTCCGTGTCAGGACCTATGTGCTTCTGGAGCTCGGTCATGAAACTCTGGCAGAATCTCATCACTTCTGCGTCTGACTTGCCTCTCGGACTGAAGTCGGAGCCTCCCTTTCCTCCGCCCATAGGCAGGGTGGTGAGGGCGTTCTTGTATACCTGCTCGAAGGCGAGGAACTTCATAATCGACAGATTGACGCTCTTATGGAAGCGTATTCCGCCCTTGTAAGGGCCTATCGCGCTGTTCATCTGTACACGGTAGCCTCTGTTTATCTGGATTTCTCCCTTGTCGTCCATCCAAGGGACGCGGAACATTATTACTCTTTCGGGTTCGACCATCCTTTCCATAATTTTCTGGTCGAGGAGATAAGGGCTGGTTTCGAGGTAAGGTGCAACACTCTCAAGCACTTCCCTCACAGCCTGATGGAATTCCGGCTCTCCGGGATTCTTCGCCACCAGCTCGTTCATGAAGTTGGCGATGTAGTTTTCAGTAAATTTGGACATGACTATTTGTTTTTGGATTCTTCAAAGATAGTAAAAAGATACTAAGTAATCTTCAAAAAAATAACCTGCATCATCTTATTCAGATCTGAAGCAGGCTATTTTTTCAGGTTTTTAAATTTTTGCAGACCTCCGTTATTCTTCTTCGTCCGGATCTCCGTTCATATCGCGCAGTTCGTCAAAGGTTTTGTATGGCCACCGGTCCATAGGTTTGAGGGTACGGAGTGTTGGTGTCTTGCTCTCAGAATCCTCAAAGGTGACTTTCAGACGATTTCCTTCCCATACGGGATTACTAAAAGAGATAGGGGAAGATTCAATGGCTGACAATTTATGAAGAATATAGATCGGTTTAGCTTCAGAGTCCTGACGCAATACGCACCAGTACTGGTTTTCCTCGGATATTACGTATACGGCTGGAAAATTGTTAGAGTATGGCTCCATATCCTCGACTCTCAGATAGAATTTGTCATAACTGTCGTCGGACTCCCAGTTCCCTGCCAGAATGTTTGTGACACAATACTCCCATTCCCCGTCAATTTTGCTGAAAGTCAATTCGATCCTGATGTCGTTTTCTGTAATTACGATATGGAGTCTGCCGTTGTCATCCAGTAAATAATCATAGCCTATCGGTCTTCCCGCTTCAAGGTCTGTGGATACTTCAAACGTTAACTTGCCGTCCTCAGCTTTCCAGAGCATATCGTAATCGTAGACATGCTCGAAACCGCTGTACAGGATTTCACCAGTACCGTCTGCATTCAGTTTCAGTTTCTGGACAACGTTGTCGGGATCAGTGTTCTCCCATATGCCTACGAGCGTCTTTTCAGTGTCTGTAAGGTCAGTTGAGCCGTCGGTTCCGTTCTTGTCCTTGTTGCAGGCCACAGCTGCGGCGAGCAATGCTGCGCAGGCTGCAATCATCAAGTAATAAATTCTTTTCATCTTGTTGTGTGTTGTATATAGTTTACTCTTTTACTCTTCTCCTGTACATCAAACAGTTCATCATAGGTTTTGTATGGCCACCGGTCCATTGGTTTGAGCGTACGGAGTGTTGCTGTCTTGCTCTCAGAATCCTCAAAGGTTACTTTCAGGCGATTTCCTTCCCATACGGGATTACTTAAAGAGATATGGAAAGATTCAGTGGTTGTCATTTCATAAAGATTATAGATCGGTTTGGCTTCATAGTCCTGACCAAATTTGCAACAGTGCTGGGTGCCATCTGGATCTACATATACACTTTTTGATGTCACTGAGTAGCCCATATATTCTATCTCCTCGACTTCAAGATAGAATTTGTCATAACTGTCGTCGGTCTCCCAGTCGCCAGCGAGGATGTTTGTGACGCCATATTCCCATTTGCCGTCTGCCTTGCTGAATGTATAGTCTATATTGAGTCCATTCTCCTCAAAAGTGAGATGGAGATTGCCGTTTCCGTCCAGGGAATAAGCCATTTCCTCCATTATGGAATCCGAAAAGCCCAGTATTTCCATGGATATCCGGCCGTCTGCAGTGCGCCAGCGCATGCTGCAGTCCTGTCTGAGCATTTCGAAGCCACGGTACAGAATTTCACCCGTCCCGTCTGCATTGAGTTTCAGTTTCATGATATCGGAGTCGATGTCCTCATTCTCCCATACTCCTGCGAGAGAGGCTTCAATGCCGGATGCCCCGGTCTTTTCCTTGTTGCAGGCCACAGCTGCGGCGAGCAATACTGCGCAGGCTGCAATCATCAGCAGATAAGATCTTTTCATTGGTTGAGCAAGCCTATTAGTCATTTAAGTAATACCGATTTCCGTTAAAGGTAAGATTTTTTTTATAATTTCAATCTTGTGCCCTACATTGGCACAAGCGAGGCTTAGTTTTGCATCAGAAACAAAAACCAATGGATATGAAAACGACAGAATACAACAGCCTCCGTGGCATTTTCGCTTCTGAAGAATCCTTCCACGTCCTTGTCGACATGATTTCAGACCTTGATCTGGAAGTTGTCGGCACCTTCGCCCTTTAGTAATCTGAAAAACCAGCTTGCTTCAGATTGCTTGACAAAGATTGCAAGTCACTTAGTCGGCGAGCTTCAGGTCAAGGGTGTCGCCGGAAGGGGAGAGCCCTATCCTGAGGGTCCTGCCTTCGGATGCGGCACGGCTCAGTCGTCTCGCTGTCCTGTCCGCAATGATGAACTCGGATACGGGGTTTTCTATGTATTTCTGAATCGCGCGCTTGAGCGGTCTCGCTCCGTAGTTCGGGTCATAACCCGCCTCTGCGACAAAGTCCTTGGCTGACTGGCTGATATTCAGACGGAAACCGGCTTCCGACATACGGGCACGCAGTTCCTTGATTTCTATGTCTATTATCTTCGCAATCTCCTGCTTGCCGAGAGGCTTGAAACATACGAGTTCGTCTATCCTGTTTATGAATTCCGGGGGGAAAGTCTTCCTTATTGCCTTGGACACCACTGCCTGCCTGTCATATGCAAGGTCGCGGGCGGAGGTCATGAATCCTATGCCCTTGCCATAGTCTTCAAGCTCCCGAGTGCCTACGTTGGAGGTCATTATCACTATGGTGTTGCGGAAATTGACCGTGCGCCCGTTGCTGTCGGTCAGCCTTCCTTCGTCCAGAACCTGGAGCAGAAGATTGAATATGTCGGGATGAGCCTTCTCGATTTCGTCCAGAAGGACGACACAGTATGGCTTGCGGCGCACCTGTTCGCTGAGCTGGCCGCCCTCGTCGAATCCAACGTATCCCGGAGGCGCGCCTACCAGGCGGGAAACATTGAACTTCTCCATATACTCGCTCATGTCTATCCTCACCATATTCTCCTCGGAGTCGAAGAGGTAGTCGGCAATCTGCTTGGCGAGTTTGGTCTTGCCCACGCCTGTGGGACCAAAGAACAGGAAGCTTCCTATGGGACGGTTCGGGTCCTTTATTCCTGCACGGCCGCGCTGTATGGCTCTTACAACCGTGTCGACTGCCTCGTCCTGTCCTATTATGTGACTTTTGAGGCGTTCCGCCATCCTAAGCAGCCGGTCACTTTCTCCGACTGCCATTCTTCCGGCCGGGATGCCGGACATCTGAGAGACCACAGTCGCGACGTCGGCGGGGCTGACCTTGACGGATGCGCGGGGATTTCGTGAGCGGCGCAGCCTCACCATGGACCCGGCCTCGTCCATCGCGTCGATGGCCTTGTCCGGAAGACAGCGGTCGCTGATGTATCTGTCGGTAAGTTTCACGCAGGCCTCGATTGCCTCGTCGGTGTAGACGACCTTATGGTGGGCTTCGTAATTCTTGCGGAGCTGGTCAAGTATCTTCACGCTGTATGCGAGATCCGCCGCTTCGACCACCACCTTCTGGAAGCGTCTGTCAAGGGCTCCGTCCTTCTCCACTGTCTTGCGGAACTCTTCCATCGTGGTCGCTCCTATACACTGTATCTCACCCCTCGCGAGGGCTGGCTTGAGCATATTTGCCGCATCAAGGCTGCCGGATGCGCTTCCTGCCCCCACTATGGTATGGAACTCGTCTATGAACAGTATGATGTCCGGGTTTGCGCTCAGCTGTGAGATGATGTTCTTTATTCTCTTCTCGAAATCTCCGCGGTACCTTGTGCCGGCGACCACTGATGCGATGTCGAGGGTGACGAGTTTTTTGCCCCTGAGGGCTTCCGGGATGCGTCCGTCAGCTATTCGGAGGGCGATTCCTTCCACTATGGCTGACTTGCCGACTCCGGGCTCGCCAATCAGCATGGGGTTGTTCTTTTTTCTCCTTCCGAGTATCTGTATGACCCTTGCGATTTCTTCATCCCTCCCCACGACAGGGTCGAGCCGTCCCTCGGCTGCGGCTTTTGTCAGGTCGTAGCCGAACTCTCCCAGAGGATCTTCGGAATGGTCCGAGAGAAGTTCCTGATTGTTCATTGCCCCGCCTTCGCTTTCCTCTTCTCCGGTTTCGTCGGATTTACTGCCGTTCCGGGAAGGCAGCAGCATCCCGGCCCTGTCGAGAAAGCCGGCTATCCTTCCGTAGTCCACGCCCGTGTCCCTGAGGTAACTCTGTCCGAAGCTTCCGGATATCTTTGCGAGAGCAAGCAGCAGGTGGACCGGACCGGCTTCGGAAGCCCTGGTCTTGACAGCTTCAAGGACTGTGAAGCTGAGGATATTGTGGGCCGTTCTCGAGAACTGGATGTTGTCAAGTTCCGAAAAAGGTATATGCTCGTCCGTGAATATCTTGGAGTCTATGAACTGCTTCAGTTCCTGGAGGTCGACCTCGAGGGCCTTGAGCGCATCGCAGGCATCGTTGTCCCCGTGCCTGATGAGACCCAGGATCAGGTGGTCCGCCCCGATGCTGCGGCACCCGGTTCTCATCGCCTCCTCGCGTGCGAAACCCAGAATTACATTCAGGCTGTCTGAAATCTTTATCTGCATATTTTTATCTGTACCCTGCAAATTTACGGAATCTGAAAAAATATACTGCTTCAGATTTGAAGATTCCTTATTCCGATGATGGAGGGCAGCCGCAGCTACGTGACTGATGAGGAAGGCAAGATGAACAGGATTTTCTACCGTATTTGCTCAGTATTCTGTAATTTTTACAGTATATTTGCAGGTTGTAAAAAACCCATAACCGCCGGAAATCGGCGAAAAAGGGCCAAAGAAAGAGAATTTTCAAAAAAGTATAGACAGTAACTATGGCAAACGAAGAGAACAACGGCATCGATCTGGAACAGGAATATTCCGGCGTCCCGAAAGGCCGTATCGAGCAGGTGGAGATCGACCACCAGATGAAGACTGCCTACATTGACTACTCGATGTCGGTAATCGTCGCCCGTGCCCTTCCTGATGTGCGTGACGGTCTCAAGCCGGTTCAGAGACGTGTGCTGTTCGGAATGGACAGGCTCGGACTCGACTACTCGGTTCCTACGATGAAGTCCGCGGGTATCGTGGGCGAGGTGATGGGAAAATACCACCCGCACGGTGATTCAAGCATCTATGACACAATGGTCCGTCTCGCCCAGGACTGGAACCTCCGCTATCCGCTCGTGAAGGGCCAGGGTAACTTCGGTTCCATGGACGGTTATTCCGCTGCGGCGATGCGATATACGGAGGCGAAGCTCGAGAAGATTTCCGACGCGGTGCTTGCCGACCTGGACAAGAACACCGTGGACATGGTCAAGAACTTCGACGAGAGATTCGACGAGCCGACCGTACTCCCGACCAAGGTTCCGCTTCTTCTGATTAACGGATCATCCGGCATCGCTGTCGGCATGGCGACCAATATGGCGCCGCACAACCTCAGTGAATGCTGCGATGCGATATGCGCATACATCGACGACCCCGATATCGATACCGACGGTCTCATGGACCATGTAAAAGGCCCGGATTTCCCGACCGGAGGCATCATCCAGGGCTATTCCGGCATCAAGGAGGCTTTCCGTACCGGACACGGCAGGGTGGTCATCAGAGCCAAGACCTCGATCGAGACGGCCGACAACGGCAACGATACCATCGTGGTTACCGAGGTGCCGTATATGGTCAACAAGAAGGAGATGATAAAGAAGATCGCCGACCTTGTGGAGGACAAAAGGATAGAGGGCATCACCGATATCCAGGACTTCTCCAACAGGAAGGGTGTGAAGATATGCATCAGGGTCAAGAAGGGATTCAATTCCAATGTGGTCCTGAACCAGCTCTTCAAGCTCAGTCCTCTCCAGTCCAGTTTCTCGGTCAACAACGTGGCAATCGTGAACGGCCGTCCTTGTACCCTCAATCTCAAGGATATGATACGGAACTTCGTGGAACACAGACACGAGGTGATACTCCGCAGGACCCAGTTCGACCTGGACAAGGCCAGGGCGCGCGCCCACATTCTCGAGGGACTGCTCAAGGCGCTGGACATAATCGACGAGATTATCAATGTGATTCGTTCCTCCAAGGTGGTGGACGAGGCGAAGGCCGCTCTCATCTCCCGCTTCGGATTTACCGAGATCCAGGCTCAGGCCATCGTCGAGATGCGTCTGCGCCAGCTCACCGGACTCGAAAGGGAGAAACTTCAGAACGAGTACGACGAACTCATGAAGTTCGTGCGCTACTGCGAGGATATACTCGGAAGCTACGAGCGCCAGATGGAGGTCATCAAGGAGGAAACCCTCGAGATGAAGGAGAAGTTCGGGGATGCCCGCCGCACCGTGATTGTTCCGGAGGAGGGCGAGTTCAATCCGGAGGACTTCTATGCGGACGAGGACGTGGTCATCACGATTTCCCATCTCGGATACATCAAACGCACTTCCCTCACCGAATACCGTACCCAGTCCCGTGGCGGAAAGGGCATGAAGGGAAGCGCAACCCGCGAAGAGGATTTCATCGAGCATATTTATGTGGCAAATATGCACAGCACAATGCTCTTCTTTACCCAGAACGGAAAGTGCTACCGACTGAAGGTGTACGAGCTTCCTGAGGGAACGCGCGCAAGCAAGGGCCGCCCGGTACAGAACGTCATCAGCATCGAGCCGGGTGACATAATCAAGACCTATGTCAATGCAAAGAGCATAGAGGACCCTGACTATACCTCCAGCCACTTCGTGCTGCTTGCCACCAAGAAGGGCATAGTCAAGAAGACAAATCTCAGCGAGTTCTCCAACAAGCGCAGCCGCAACAAGGGTATCAACGCAATAGGCATACGCGAGGGTGACGAACTCCTCGATGCGATACTCACCACCGGCAGCAGCCAGGTGCTTCTTGCCGCGAAGAACGGACGCTGCGTCCGTTTCGACGAGGAGGATGCAAGGGCTCTGGGCAGAACGGCGTCCGGAGTACGTGGCATAAACATTGAAGATGACGACGAGGTTGTGAGCGCAGTATGCTTCAATCCTGCCGATGAGGATGCCTCTGCACACACTGCTCTGGTGGTCAGTGAGAACGGTTTCGGCAAGCGTACCGACTTCGAGGAGTACCGACTCACCAACAGGGGAGGAAAAGGTGTCAGGACTCTCAACATAACGGAGAAGACAGGAAAGGTTGTGGCGCTCAAGAACGTAACCGACGACAATGACCTTATGATCATCACCCGTGCCGGCCTTACCATCAGAATGTCAGTCACTGACATACGTATTGCGGGCAGGGCAACCCAGGGAGTCAAGCTCATCAACATCAAGGACAACGACCTCATCGCTTCGGTAACGGTGGTTCCGAAACAGGAGGAAGAGACTCCTGAGGAAACGGAAGAATAATCAATTACCAATCAAAACGATAAGAAAATGAAAAGAATCTTCATCGCAGCAGCTCTTGTCCTGGCAGTCCAGGTAGCAGGGGCTCAGACCAAGTCACCGGCAGCGGCCCAGAAGGCGATTACATCCGCTGAGGCGGCAGCTTCCAATGCCAAGAAGGCTACAAAGGTTGCAACCTGGCTGAACCTGGCAAAGGCATATATGGACGCCTACAACGCCCCGGTAGGCAATGTGTGGATGGGCATGGGCCAGCAGGAGTTCCAGCTCATCATGACCGAGAAGCCTCTCTCCCAGGAGATTGTCACTCTCAATAACAACCAGTATGAGAAGTACTCATATGAGAGCAGGAATCTCTACTTCGCCAACGGTACGCTTCAGATCATAGAAGTGACCAAGCCGGTATGCGAGGATCCGCTGGCAGGCGCCCTCAAGGGTTATACGAAGGCTTACGAGATTGACGCCAAGGGTTCCAAGACCAAGGACATCAGTAACGGCATCAAGACTGTGGCTACCAAGTACATGGATGAGGCCATCACCAAGTACACCTTCGGTGACCTCGGCGCTTCGAGCCTTCTTTTCGAGAAGGCCGCTGCAGCCAGCGCAACCGCTCCTGTTTCCGAGTTCGATTCCACTGCAACTTACAATGCCGGTTTCACCGCCTTCTTCTCAGGCAACCACTCCAGGGCAAAGAAGTTCTTCGAGCAGTGCTACGAGAATGGCTTCTTCTACGAGGGAGGTGACGTTTATGCCAAGCTCTCCGACATCTACAAGCAGGAAGGTGACACCACCAAGGCTGTGAACATCCTCAAGGAGGGATTCACCGCATTTCCTGAGAGTCAGGTCATACTCGTGAACCTCATCAACTACTACCTCGAGTCCGGCGAGAACTCGGAAGAGCTCTTCTCCCTTCTCGATGCAGCCAAGAAGAATGAGCCGAACAATCCTTCACTCTATTATGTGGAGGGCAATATCCGCGCACAGCTCGGCCAGGAGGCAGAGGCAATCGCCGCTTACTCCAAGTGCAACGAGGTCGACCCTAACTATGAGAACGGTCTCATCGGCATAGGCATACTCTATTACAACAAGGCCGTCGCAATAGCAGACAAGGCTGCCACCGAGTTCAATGACGCAAAGTACATGAAACTCGTCGACGAGTTCGAGGAAGCGTTCAAGGCTGCAATCGATCCTTTCGAGAAGGCCTATGCGGTTTCCAAGAACGACGAGGTCAAGGTAAGCATCATCGCCGAGTCCCTCAAGAACATCTACTACCGTTTCCGTGACAAGGATGCTTCATACCAGGCCGGCTATGACAAGTACAACGAGGTAGTCAAGACTGGAAAGGTCCTTTGATGTTTTCTGTATGGCTTCCAAGGTATATTTCACCGATCTCCGCACAGGGCCAGGCAAGAATCTTCTGGCCAAGCTGGAACGTCTGGTAAAGACAGCGGGAATTGCCAAACTCGACTTCAAGGACAAGTTCGTCGCCGTCAAGATACATTTCGGTGAATACGGAAACCTCGCATACATACGCCCGAACTACGCTGCAGTCATTGTGCGCATCATAAGGGAACTGGGCGGCCGTCCTTTCCTTACCGATGCGAACACGCTTTACAGCGGCAGCCGCGATAATGCCGTTGACCATCTCCACACAGCGATGGTCAACGGTTTCAATTCCATAGCAACAGGCTGTGACGTGATCATAGCCGACGGGCTCAGAGGACGCGACGAGAGGGTGGTAGATGTTGGCGGGCGTTATTGTCCGGGACCAAAGATAGGCGCGGCGATAGCGGAGGCTGACGTGATAGTCAGCCTGACCCATTTCAAAGGACACGAGCAGGCCGGTTTCGGCGGCGCACTCAAGAATATTGGAATGGGCTCCGGCAGTGTTGCAGGCAAGAAGGAAATGCACTCGACTGCCCAGCCTAAGGTCGATCCGGACAAATGCGTGGGCTGCAAGGTCTGCGTGAACAACTGCAACCACGATGCAGTCCATCTTCAGGACAGGCTCGCTGTCATAGATTATGACAGATGTGTCGGCTGCGGACAGTGCGTGGCCCTTTGCCGTAACGAAGGAATGGTGATGGGCAGCCGTGAGAGCGGCGAGATTCTCAATTACAAGATTGACGAATATGCCAAGGCTGTACTTGAGGGCAAGCAGGCTTTCCACGTCTCGTTCATCATGAACGTCAGTCCCGAGTGCGATTGCTGGGGCCATAACGACGCTGCCATTGTTCCGGACATAGGAATGGCCGCCAGTTTCGACCCTGTGGCTCTTGATCAGGCCTGTGTCGATCTCGTCAATGCTGCGCCTACTCTCCGCACTTCCAACATGCTCGCGGAGAAAGAGGGCTGCTGCGGCGAAGAGCACAGCCACGAAGGATGTCACGGTGACAAGTTCCATCTGCTTCATCCCGATACGAACTGGGAGGCTGGCCTTCGTTATGCGGAGGGAATCGGTCTAGGTACACGAGATTACGAACTCATAAAACTTTAAATCTATGAAATCAATTTTTGCCAAAACGAGATTTTTTGTTGCATTGGCGCTTTCCGCAATTGCAATACTTCCTGTGGTTTCCTGCCAGAAAGTTGAGGAAGCCCAAGCTACAATAGTCAATGATTGGATGATTCTCAAAATGGGAGATTCTGTTCCTCCGGTTTCCATGGTGTATTCTTTCACGCAGTCCGAGCAATTTGAGGCCGGTTTCATTCTTGACGAGACGTTGCTGGCGCAGCTTCGGGAAACTTTTTCAGACATGACCTTATCGGAAGAAGGACAGAAGATGCTGGAATCTCTCTCTGTCGGTGACATGCTTGTCCAGGTTGGCGGAAGCTATACCGTTGCCTTTGATGAAAGCGGAACTGCCGGAACCGTAACGGTTGTTTTGGACCCGCAGAAATGCATCGCTCAAGTGGATGAGGAGGATAGTGTTGAAACTATCCCTTTTCATGACCTTGAGGAGGATAGCATGATAGGCGTGGGCTACAGCCAAGACGATGAAGGAAACAGAACTGATATTGATATAGAGATGAAGTCCGCTTCTTCATTGGGTGTCAAGATAGGCAAGCATTATCTTTTAAAAACCCTCGCTGATTCCATACCCAAAGAATGGTAGTGACAGATTTGCGTTTTCGGATTAATATTTCCACCTTTGCGAAGACTTAGTAATTTTTTATATTACTTGAAGAAATTATGAGACTTTATTCGATCAACTGTTGCTGTTGTTTTTTCGCTCCGGGAAACTGGCGTGAAAGAACTGACGCATAGGGTTGAGGAATCAGTCTTTGCTATAGTTCGGCCTGCCGGTTTCTTTCCGGCGGGCCGTTTTTGTGTCTGGACGGGATTCAATAAGCTTCAAAAAATTATTAATTCAGAGATTACTGACTGACAAACCAATATTTTAGTATTATGATACACGGAAATATTACCGAACTTATCGGTCGCACACCTCTGGTTGAGGTAAGCGGAATCGAGGGCCAGAAGGCCAGAATTGCTGTTAAGGTGGAGTTCTTCAACCCCGGGGGAAGTGTAAAGGACAGAATTGCCCTGGCGATGATCGAGGATGCGGAGAGCCGCGGAGTTCTTGTTCCCGGAGCGACTATCGTGGAACCGACCAGCGGAAATACCGGCGTAGGCCTCGCCTGGATAGGAAGAGTCAAGGGCTACAGGGTCATACTCACAATGCCTGAGACCATGAGCCGTGAAAGGAGGAGCCTGCTGAAGGCTTATGGAGCCGAGCTGGTTCTCACTCCCGGCACGGAGGGCATGAAGGGCGCTATCGTAAAGGCGAATGAGCTCAAGGATACTATACCCGGCGCAGTGATTCTCGGCCAGTTCGACAATCCTGCCAATCCGGCCACCCACGAGAAGCATACCGGAGAGGAGATATGGGCCGATACGGATGGAAAGGTTGACATATTCGTTGCTGGTGCCGGGACGGGCGGAACTGCGACAGGCGCGGGACGAACTCTCAAGAGACACAATCCTGAGGTGAAAGTAGTTGTAGTGGAGCCTGCAGGATCTCCCGTTCTTTCCGAGGGACATGGCGGTCCTCACAAGATTCAGGGAATAGGTCCGGGTTTCGTTCCTGCAGTTCTGGACAGGGCAGTGATAGATGAGGTTCTTCCGGTGGCTGACGAGGCTGCATTCGAAGGAATGAGACTTCTTTCCCGAAGGGAAGGCATATTGGCAGGAATCTCCTCGGGAGCCGCCTTCAGCGCAGCTCTGGAACTTGCCCGCAAGGATGAAAATGCAGGTAAACTCATAGTGGCTCTTTTGCCCGATACCGGCGAGAGATATCTTTCCACCGGTTTATTCGAGGATTGAGTATGTACAGAGCACCAAGCAGAAACGAACTCGCAAGAATGATGGATCTTGTGAAGTATGTGGTATTTCCCGATTATTCGGACATCCCTTCCTGGATTGACGGGAAGGAGGCGATACGGGGAATACTTGAGGCTCAGATTGCGGCGGTGTACGGCGTGGACGGATTCGATGCGTCCGGTGAACAGATAGCCGCCCTCGCGTCCTCATTCATAGAGTCTATTCCTGAAATCGGCCGACTGCTGTCCACGGACGTGGATGCAGTCAGCCATAATGACCCTGCGGTGACTGACAGGGGAGAGGTCATATTGTGCTATCCGCTTGTAAAGGTGATGCTTCACTACAGGGTTGCCCACCGCCTGTACCTGCTGGGCATTCCCCGCATCCCGAGGATGCTTACCGAAATGGCGCACAGCGAGACTGGAATAGACATTCACCCTGCCGCAGTCATAGGGGAGCATTTCGCGATTGACCACGGTACCGGAGTCGTCATAGGAGCCACAAGCATCATTGGAAAACACTGCATGCTGTATCAGGGTGTCACTCTGGGTGCCCGGAATTTCAACTATGACAGCAACGGCCATCCTATCGACGAACCGCGTCATCCCATACTCGAGGACAACGTGACAGTCTATTCGAACACATCGATACTCGGGCGTGTCCACATTGGTCACGACAGCATCATTGGCGGTAACCTTTGGATTACCAATGACGTTCCTGCCGGGACCAAGGTGGTGCAGTCCCGTTCCGTACAGATTCCGAGCTTCGATGGAGGCGGAGGAATCTGATTTAGTTTCTGTCGACTACTTAGAATGAAAGGGCGATGCCGATGAAATCGTCAGCCTTGAGGGCCGCGCCACCGATGAGACCGCCGTCGATGTCTGGCTGTGCGAAGAGTTCCTTTGCGTTGGACGGCTTGCAGGAACCGCCGTAGAGGATGGAAGTCTCTTCTGCAACCTCGGCACCGAACATGCCTGCGAGGGTCTTGCGTATGAAGGCGTGGATTTCTTCGGCCTGCTCTGCGGTAGCGGTCTTGCCGGTACCGATAGCCCATACAGGCTCATAGGCGATTACCACGTTCTTCATATCCTCGGCGGAGAAGTTCTTGAGAACATTCACCGTCTGGGTCTCGCATACGTCGAAATGCTTGCCGGCTTCGCGCTCTTCGAGATTCTCACCTACGCAGAGTATAACCTTGAGGCCTGCAGCGAACGCGAGTTTGGTCTTCTCCACGAGTTTCTCATCTGTCTCTCCGTAGTACTGGCGACGCTCGGAGTGGCCGAGTATGGTGTACTCACAGCCGGTGGATGCGAGCATGTCGGCGGAAATCTCGCCGGTATATGCACCCTTGGCGTGGTCGGCGCAGTTTTCTGCGGAAAGGACGACGCGGGTTCCCTTGACAATCTCATTTACCGGATAGAGATGGGTAAACGGCGTTGCGACTATAAGTTCTACTTCTGCAGGAACTTCCGCAGACTTTGCTACCACTGCCTTGGCGAGCTCTACGCCCTCAGGTACTGTAGTGTTCATCTTCCAGTTACCTGCTACGATGTGTTTTCTCATTTTATTGTAAATTAAAATATTATATGCTCTTTTGCTGCCTTTTCAAGGCTCGCAAATTTAAGGATTTTTCTGATAAAATGATTACCTTTGCACTCCGATAATAAAAAATTTAAATAATATACAGACAAGATGAAGAATTTCGTTGAAGAACTCAAGTGGAGGGGAATGATTCACGATATCACTCCGGGGACTGAGGAAGAACTCTCGAAGGGAATGATGTCAGCTTATGTCGGGATTGACCCTACCGGAGATTCGCTTCATATAGGACATCTCGTAAGCATAATGATTCTCAAGCATTTCCAGGCATGTGGCAACAAGCCTTTCGCCCTCGTCGGAGGTGCTACCGGAATGATAGGCGACCCGTCGATGAAGAGCCAGGAACGCAATCTCCTCGACGAGGCGACTCTCGAGCACAATGTCGAGTGCATCAAGGCCCAGCTTTCCCGTTTCCTCGATTTCAACTCCGATGCTCCGAACAAGGCTGAACTCGTGAATAACTATGACTGGATGAAGGATTATACATTCATCAACTTCACCCGTGACATAGGCAAGCTTATCACAGTCAATTATATGATGAGCAAGGATTCAGTCAAGAAGAGACTCTCCAGGGACTCTTCGGAAGGCATGTCCTTTACGGAATTCACTTACCAGCTCCTCCAGGGCTACGATTTCCTCTATCTGTATCAGAACAGGAACGTGAAGCTCCAGCTTGGCGGCGCAGACCAGTGGGGCAATATCACAACAGGCACAGAGCTTATCCGCCGCACCTGTGGGGGAGAGGCGTTCGCTCTGACCTGCCCGCTCATAACGAAGGCTGACGGAGGCAAGTTCGGCAAGACCGAGAAGGGAAACATTTGGCTTGACGCGGAGCGCACGTCCCCTTATCAGTTCTACCAGTTCTGGCTCAATGTCAGCGACAGCGATGCTGAAAAGTATATAAAGATATTTACGATGCTCGACCGCGAGACGATAGAGTCTGCCATCTCCGCCCACCATGAGTGTCCGGAGAGCCGCGAACTCCAGAAACTGCTCGCGCGTGAGGTGACGGTGATGGTTCACGGAGAGAAGGAGTATGAGAATGCCGTGAAGGCTTCCCAGATGCTCTTTGGAAAGGCGACTGCAGATGATCTCCGAAGCCTTGACGAGCAGACCTTCCTTGCAGTGTTTGACGGTGTCCCGACCTTCCCGATAGAAAGGGAGAAACTTTTCTCCATGGGCATACTCGACATACTTGCGGTAGAGAGTTCCGTGTTCGCTTCCAAGGGTGAGGCCCGCAAGATGATTCAGAACAACGGTTTCTCTCTCAACAAGGAGAAGATGACAGACCCTGCGAGGGTGCTGAACGGGAATGATGTAATCGACGGGAAATATATCCTTCTCCAGAAGGGGAAGAAGGACTATTACATCATAATTGTAAGGTAATTTATGTTTCGCATTTGCGAAACTTGAGTGTAGTTATGAAGCAGATAGCCCAGGGACAGGAGACCACCAGACAGCAGAAGGTCTCACGGGAGATACAGAAAGACCTCGCCGAACTTATCCGCGCAAAGGGTATGGCGCATTTCGGCGGGGCTATGGTATCCGTCAGCGGTGTAAAGATAAGCCCCGACCTTTCGGTCGCGAGGGTGTATGTGAGCGTATTTCCTTCAGACAAGGCTGCAGCTGTGATGGCCCAGCTCGAAGACGAGAAGAGATCCCTTCGCGGGGAACTTGGCCAGAAGGTGCGTCAGCAGCTCAGGATAGTTCCGGAGATAGGTTTCTTCCTCGACTCTTCCCTCGATTATGTCGAGCATATCGAGGAACTTCTGAAAAAGTAGCTCGGAATCAGGAGTCCTTCAGACGAGATCCGTCACGGTCGCTCCAGTATAGGATATAAGGTCTGCCGGGGATATGCGGAATTGAAGTCCGCGTATCCCCGCGCTTATGTATATATGGTCATACAATGTGGCGCTTTCCTCCAGATAGGTGGGGAAGGCTTTTTTCATTCCTACAGGTGAGCATCCGCCGCGAATGTATCCTGTGGTGGGAAGCAGTTCCTTCATGGGAATGAGATCGCATTTCTTGTTTCCGGAAGCCTTGGCGGCCTTCTTGAGGTCCACTTCCTGATCGCCCGGAACCACGCATACGAAATGACCTGTCCTGTCCCCGAACAGCACGAGGGTCTTGAATACCTGTTCCAGTGGTTCTCCGAGCTGTTCCGCAATATGTCCGGCGGCTAGATCGTTTTCGTCGACCGTGTAGGGTATGAGCTCATATCTTATTCCCGCCTTGTCGAGAAGACGGGCGGCGTTGGTCTTTTCCGTTTTCATCGTCATTTTCCGCAATCGTTTCTATTTTTCGAAGAAGCTGAAATGTACGTTGCCGTATTTCCTGGTTTTGACGAACTTCGGATGGGAGCTGAAGTCGTGGTCCCCTCCGTGCTCGAGTATGAAATAGCAGCCGTCGTGGAGTATGTCCCGCGCGAAAACCTTGTCCGGAATGCTCGCGAGACCTTCGAGTGCATAAGGAGGGTCCGCGAATATGATATCGAATTTCTCGTGGCAGATTTCAAGGAAATCGAAGACGTTGTGGTGGACGGTGGTGAGATTGTTCAAACCGAGTCTGGTGGCCTGGCTTCGGATGAAGTTTGCGTGCATCGGGAGCATCTCGACGCAGTACACCCTTTCTGCACCCCTTGATGCGAACTCGTAGGATATGGCTCCCGTTCCTCCGAAGAGGTCGAGCACTTTCAGTCCTTCGAACTCATATTCGTTGTTGAGGATGTTGAACAGTCCTTCCTTCGCGAAGTCCGTGGTCGGTCGTGCCTTGTAACCGTCGGGAGGAAGTATGCTCTTCCCCTTGAGTCTGCCGCCTATGATTCTCATGCCCTGTCGTCAGTGAACGATTCCACGGCGTGGAAATATCCGTAGAGGGATTCTTCTTCCTCCGGCCTAAGCGGAGTCCTGAAATACAGCGTCGATACTTCTGGATTCAGCTGGAACTTGCGCAACACGAGGAAGAGAAAGTATTCTGCCGTGGTGAAGTCGGCGGCTTCGAAGGAATTGCACAGAAGCAGGGTCCTGCCCTGCGCGACCACGAGGTGGAGGTAGCCGTCTGCGTAGGAGGCGATTATCTTGTTGTAGTCAGTTATGGAATCAAGGGCCTTGAGCATGTGGTACTGCTCAGGATAAAGCTCCCCCTTGCTTCCGTCCGTCCTGCGAAGGCTTTCGTGGATAACCCTTGCCAGCTGACAGCATCTGCTTGTGGAGAATACTGCGACGGCTCCGACCTGAGGTAGAGCCAGGTAGGATGCCTGGTCTTCAGGATTGAGGGTTACGGTTTCGGCAAGTATTTCCCTCGCCCTTTCCGGGCTGAAGAAATGTTCGGGTACGAGGGTGAACTTGGGGGTGAAAACACTGATACAGACCTCGTCGTACCTTTTCTGGAATTCAGGCTGTGAGAATATACAACCTGCGCCCAGCCATTCTGACCGGGCGCAACCGTTATATATCGAGAAACCGTCCTCTTTGACGAGAACCGTAATCCTACTCCCAGTTTCCTGCATTGTTGTTAGGCGCTGAGATGCTTCCTACCATAAGACCAGGGTAACGTCCAGTATCTTCCCTCTCGAAGTAGAGGTTTACGATGAGCTGGTGGTCGAGACCCTTGAGGAGGTACTCCCGGATGACTCCGTTCTCGTCCTTGATACCGTAAGGCATCTTGGCCTCGAAGAGAGGAACCTTCACGCCGGATACGGTCTTGATTGTGGACTCCATAAGCACGGTGTCGCCGCAGGCAGGAATGAATGCAATCGAGTCGATGCAGAAGTCATCCCTTCTGCAGAGCGTGTCCTTCACTGCGATAGGGTGGGATACCTTACCCCATACGCGCTCGCCGTCCTGATAAAGCTCATAGAGTTTCTGCTCGAGCTTCGGACCCTTGAGGTGGAGCCTCTGTGCATACTTGTTCCTGTTGATGTCAGCGAGGGAGTCGTCCTGAGAGCCGAACTGGAGAACGACGTCGATCTTGCCTTCATTGTAGTACCACTTGAGGGAGTCGAAGGAAGGAGCGTAGCGTCCGAATTCGCTCTTGAATGAGTTCTGGAGCGTACGGATATCCTTGAGCCTCTGGATTGCGACAGCCTCGCGTGCGGCTACCTGCTTGTTGAACTGGACAGGCTGCATTACGCTGCGTACGCAGAGATAGGCGAGACCTGCGATGCAGAGCGGAAGGATGAACCAGGTGAGGATTTTCTTGAGTGCTTTCATTTTGTATGTAAGTTATTTCTTGTTCAGGACAATGGTCATAAATCCGGACAAAGTTAAAAAAATCATTTATGATATGCAATATAATTTCTAATTTTGCAATGTATGCAAACCTACTACAAATCCCTTTCGGAAGGCGCTCCTGCGAGGTTAGAACGCCTTTTTTCGGAAGCTGGAAAGGTCGTGGTCGTCACTCACGTCCACCCGGACGGCGATGCGCTCGGAAGCAGTTTCGGCCTTTTCCATTTTCTGGATTCAAGGGCTGTTCCCGTAGATGTGGTGACCCTCGACCCCGTCCCTGACACACTTGCTTTCATACTTGACGAGAGGGCTGCGGAACATCATTTCGTTGCTTCCGAGAATATGGCCGGGGCGGAGTCGGTGCTGCGTTCGGCCGGGCTGCTTGTCTGTCTCGACTTTCCGACCTTCAGCCGTGCCGGAGACGGCCTCGGGGATATCCTTGCAGGCCTCAGGTGCAGGAAGGTGCTTGTCGACCACCATCTGTCCCCCGACAGAGACGCCTTCGACCTTGTTTTCTCTGAAACCGGGGTTTCTTCAGCCAGCGAGCTTCTTTATTGGGTGCTCGATGCCATTGGCGGGGTTATGCCGCCAGAGACTGCCCGCTGCCTGATGGCAGGAATGACCACTGATACGAACAATTTCGCAAATTCGGTATACCCCTCGACCTTCGATATGGCTTCGCGCCTGCTTCGAGCCGGGGTTGACCGCAACCGCATAGTCACCGACCTGTATCACAACTATCGTGAACAGCGCTATCGTCTTATGGGATATCTTCTCTCGGAAAAGATGGTCATAAGCGCACAGGGCGTTGCGTATATGATACTCGATACCGACGAGATGCTCAGATATGACGTCCGCGAAGGAGATACCGAAGCCTTTGTAAACCTCCCTCTCGGAATTGACCGCGTACGTATGAGCATTTTTCTCAAACGACAGGACGAGGGCCTTTTCCGCGTGTCCATACGTTCAGAGGAGGGAGTGAGCGCAAACCTCTGCGCACGCCTCCATTTCCACGGCGGGGGACACGAACTCGCGGCGGGAGGCAGACTTTATGTCCCTGACGACGTGAAGGACGCCGCCGATGCAGCCGCGTATATAGAGAAGGTGACTTCGGAATTCCTCGCCGGGCGTGACTGAGCCGGCGGAATGGACAGGAATGGACAGGATTATGATGAATTTCAGAAATATACCCGATGTGCTGGCAACGCTTGCCCTGCTGGCAACGCTGTTCTCCGGCTGTACCAAGCAGAGCCTGGAGGCGTCCTACAATAACCAGGAGACCAAGATAGACAATTACATATCAGCCCTTGTGACGAAGGATTCGATACGGGTGGTCCATAATGCCGGTGCCCATCGTGCCGTTCTCGTCGAGGGCGAGGGCGATCCGCTGAGCAACAAGGGCTCGGTTGCATTTTACTATGCAGGATATGTATTCAACGGGAATATCAGCTCATCTAACCTGTTCGCGACAAACCACGAACCTACGGCGACTTCATCCTCCTTCAATGCGCCCGGATTCCCCTTGGAGGTGAGGATAGAGGATATGTCCGACTCCCAATTGCTCGAGGGACTTTACAACGGGCTGGTAGGCGTCCAGGCGGGAGAGGAGTGCGTAATACTCTTTTCCGGGAAATACGGTTTCGGCAAGAAGGCTGTAGGCACGATTCCTGCCAATTCGGCCCTGGCCTATCATATATGGGTAGAAAGCATCAACAACGATTGAGATGCGGACGCATCTTTCATATATGTAAGCAAGACAGGAATGTTTACTATATTTGCAGAATGTTTCAAATGAAAATGACTGGAATTTCAAGATTTGCCGCTGTGCTCGGACTGCTTGCTCTGGTTGCGGTCTCATGTGCCAAGACGGAAAAGACTTCGACATATGACTCTGCCAAGCGTTTCGTGGAGGCATGGATGAATGTCAACCATCCCGGCGTCCTGCCTACCGAAGACGGCATCTATATGCTCGATGATGTGGAAGGGGACGGCATACTCGCCGACACCCTGTCCTATCTGTATGTGAATTACACCGTGCGCACCATCAAGGGGGTATACGACAAGACCAATAGTGTGGACATAGCCAAGCAACTCGGCTCCTATGACAAGACCGCGTTCTATGGCCCCCATATCTGGAGGTTTGACATCGGATCACAGTATGCGGGAGTTATCGATATGGTCAAAGGAATGAAGGTCGGGGGACAAAGGACCGCACTTATCCCGAGATGGCTCATATCGCTTCAGGATTTTGGCACCGAGGAAGAATATCTCTCCAGTTCCAAGGGCGGCACCGAGGATTTCATCTATTCCATTGAGATTGTCGACGGCACCGACGATGTGCTCGAGTGGCAGGAGGATTCGATAGACCGTTTTGTGGAAAGGACTTTCGGAAAGGACAAGCTGGGTGTGGATACTGTGGGATTCCGCTATATTTGCCTCAAGGAGCCGAAGGATTCCGTTTCCTTCCCTGTGGATACTACCGTATACATCAACTACACAGGCCGTCTTCTCAACGGTCAGATTTTCGACACAAATGTGGAGAAGACTGCAAAGGACGCCGGAATATACAATGCCTCCAGAAGCTATGGAGCTCTGCCGGTCAGTTGGGGTGAGACCTATTCGGATCTCACTCTGGACGGCAGCAGCGTGGTTTCCGGCTTCAGCCGCACGCTCTGGGAGATGGGGAAATATGAGAAAGGCATCGGCATCTTCTATTCGGAACTCGGATATTCTGCCAGCGGTTCCGGTTCGACGATTCCGGAGTATTCTCCTCTGATGTTCGAAATCGAGATTGTGGACAAACCGGAGGATGATTGATGGCTGAGAACAAGGTAGTACCTACAGAACTCGGAACAGAAAAGATCAGCACCCTGCTGAAGAGATATGCCGTCCCTGCAATAATTGCAATGACGGCGTCTTCTCTATATAATATGGTCGACAGCATTTTCATCGGCCAGGGAGTGGGCGCGCTTGCCATATCCGGGCTCGCGGTCACTTTCCCCCTGATGAACCTTTCCACCGCCTTCGGCACACTTGTAGGGGTGGGAGGCGCGACCATCCTGTCCATACTTCTGGGACAGAAGAACTATGAAGGCGCGAGGAAAGTGCTCGGCAACATCTTCTCCCTCAACATAATCATAGGGCTGCTCTTCATGATTGTCTCCCTGATGTTCCTCGATCCCATACTCCGTTTCTTCGGAGCGAGCGAGGCGACTTTGCCTTACGCGAGGGAATATATGAGGATAATACTCTGGGGCAATGTCATCACCCACCTGTATTTCGGACTGAACAGCGCGATGCGCTCATCGGGAAGGCCGAAGACCGCGATGGGGCTGACTCTCTTTACGGTGATATTCAACAGCCTGCTGGACCCTCTGATGATTTTCGTGTTCGATATGGGCATCAGCGGCGCAGCCTGGGCGACAGTGATATCTCAGGTCATAGCCCTGGTTATCATCATTTTCCTCTTCTCGGACAAACGCAATGTCCTGCATTTCGAGAAGGGCCTGGTGAGACTTGACTGGAGGATAGCGAGGGATTCGACGGAGATAGGGATGGGGCCGTTCTTGATGAACGCGGCCAGCTGCATAGTCACCATCTTCATAAACCGCCAGCTTCTCAAGTATGCCGGCGACCTGGGAATTGGCGCATACGGAATATGCAACCGTTTCACCTTCCTCTTCTTCATGATCTGCATGGGTCTGAACCAGGGCATGCAGCCTATAGCCGGTTACAATTACGGAGCGAGGAAGTACACCAGGGTGTATGAGGTCTATGTCAGGACCATGGCGATGGCCTCTGTCATACTTACGGTAGCGACTCTGATCTGCCTTTTCTTTCCGCGGCTATCCTCATCGATCTTCACGCACGACCCTCAGCTTCTCGAGCAGTCCGCTCACGGAATGCGGATACTCAACTGCATGCTCTGGCTCGTCGGAGTTTCTGCAATTACCACCAACTTCTTTCAGAGTCTGGGAATGATAAGGCAGTCGATATTTCTCTCGCTCACGCGCCAATTGCTCATACTTGTGCCTCTCATTTACGTTCTGCCCATCTTCATGGGGGCAGACGGGGTCTGGTGGAGTTTTCCTATTTCGGACCTACTGGCTTTCGTGATGGCGGTGGTCTTCGGAGTTCCTCTGGTGAAGAAGATGCGCAGAACCCCTGACGGGGCGGACCCTTCGGTGTTCGGCGGCAAGATTCAGTGATATGGAAAGACATTTCATCATAAACATAGGCCGCCAATTCGGCAGCGGCGGCAAGCAGGTGGCTCTGGCCTTGGGCCAGATGCTGGGCGTGCCTGTGTATGACAGCGAACTCATAAGCAGGGCAGCACAGGAGAGCGGTATCAGCAGATCCGCCTTCGAACCGGCGGATGAAGAACGCAAGTCTCTGAGGCTGGGCCTCTTCCACGGCAGTTTCGGGGATGTGGAGCTGTTCAACATCCAGAGCGAGACAATACGCAACATTGCAGCCTCCGGCTCCGCAGTGATAGTAGGACGTTGTTCTGATTATGTGCTAAGGGATATGGAAGGAACGCTCGACGTGTTCATAACTGCGCCCCTGGACAGGAGAATAGAAAGGGTCTCGCAGCGTACAGGTCTCGCTCCGGACAAGGCAAAGTCCCTGATTGTCAAGAAGGACAAGGCGCGTGCATCCTATTATGACTGCTTCACTTTCGGGAATTGGGGAGTTGCCGGCAATTATGATCTTTGCGTTGATTCTTCGATTCTTGGAACGGAGGGCACGGCCGAGTTCATCATCGATTTTGCGAGAAAGGCGGGGATACTATGAGGAGAATAGCCCTCATATTTGCCACCATAGCAGTGGCAATGCTCTCGACTGCAAGCGCTCCTTTTCAGTTGAACCGCATTCATCATCCCAAAATCGGGGTGAACCTCAACCGCGAAATCAGCAATGCTCTGTCAGACATTCCGGAACTCGGGGGAATGGACCGAAAGGTGCGCGCATTCATGGACAGATGGGCCCTTCAGGGTGCCTGTCTGGCGGTCGTCCGCAACGATTCGCTCGTATTTGCCAAGGGATACGGATGGGCTGACAGGGAGAAGGAAATAAGGATGGAGCCGAATATGCTGATGAGAGTGGCGTCGGTCTCCAAACTGATTACTGCGGTCGGCATTATGAATCTTGTGGACAGGGGATATATCAGCTTGCAGGACAAGGTGTTCGGAGAGGAAGGACTGCTTGTGGGCCCGCTATACGACCGCACCGTCGGCAACTCCGACTATTCCGCCATAACAGTCGAGCACCTGTTGCGTCATCAGGGTGGTTTCGCCAATGATCCTATGTTCGAACCCAAGATGGTACGCAGTTTCCTGGGGGTTCAGGGGTCCCTCACCGCCGACGACTATATCCGCTACGAACTCGCACACAGGCTACGCTATTGTCCGGGGACAGTCAACCGCTATTCGAATTTCGGATATCTGCTTCTTTCCCGTATCATAGAGTCAGTGATGGAGGAGGATTACGAATCTTTCATCGACCGCAACATACTTGAGCCTCTGGGGATTATGGACATGCACATAGCCCAGAACCTTTACATGGACCGGTATCCGGGCGAGGTGAGGTACTACAGCCACGACGTCTCCCGCAACAGTTACGGCGACAACGATATCACCATCCTTTCCGGTGCGGGTGCATGGTGCTGTTCCATAGTCGAGCTCGCGAAACTCGTAGCCGCGATCGACGGACGCCCGGAGGTCGAGGATATCATCAGTCCCGAGTCGGTCGCGCTGATGACCGCGTACGATGACCCGGCGATGTTTGCCCTGGGCTGGAACGACACCAATCCGCAGGTTGGATGGACCCGAACGGGTACATTCACGGGGACGAGTGCATTGATCAAGTATTTTCCTGACGGTGAATGCTGGATTTTCATCACCAATACCAGTACATGGAAGGGGCCTCAGCTGGCTTCATACACGGGTGAGATGTTCCGTCAGTGCCGCGAACTCTACAGTTCCCGCCTTCCCCGCCGCAATCTTTTCTACTATTAGAGTTGCTGTTCCGGAAAGGGACTTTGACGCAGCAGAGCATGTCAAAGATGCTGATTATTTCATAGAACTCGCTATTTTTGTAGACCGGATTTGCCGGAAAGTTGAATATAATCAAATATTAGAAGTATGAAAAAGTATGTATGTGACGTATGCGGTTGGGTATACGATCCGGAAGTAGGATGTCCTGAGGCCGGTGTTGCACCTGGCACTCCATGGGAGGAAGTCCCTGAGGATTTCCTTTGCCCACTCTGCTCTGTAGGAAAGGACCAGTTCTCCGAGGAGTAAGCGCAAGCTGCTTGATTCAAGGGGTGTATTCCGATGGTTTTCCAAGGAATGCACCCCTTTTTCAAT
>JAEDEB010000049.1 GCA_016293535.1 Bacteroidales bacterium
AGGGTGCGGTCGCACATTGCAGCCAGCTCTGGATCGTGAGTCACGATGACGACGGTCTGGCCGTAGCGGTCGCGCAAATCGAAGAACAACTGATGGATTTCCTTCTTGGTCGCCGTATCGAGGTTTCCGGAAGGCTCGTCGGCGAACAGCACCGTAGGCCGGTTGATCAGGGCTCTCGCTATCGCAACTCTCTGCTGCTCACCGCCGGAAAGCTGCGAGGGCTTGTGACTTGTCCTTTCGGAAAGTCCGAGGTCGGACAACAGCTCCGCCGCACGCTCTTTTGCTGCCGCCTGAGACGTTCCGGCAATCAGCGCAGGTATCATCACGTTTTCCAGGGCAGTGAACTCGGGAAGAAGATGATGGGCCTGGAACACGAATCCAATTTTCCTGCCCCGGAATTCCGCGAGCCTGTTCCCGGAGAGTTTCAGCACATCTGTCCCGTCAATGGTCAGGGAACCTCCGTCAGGCATCGAGAGAGTGCCAAGTATCTGGAGAAGTGTTGACTTGCCCGCGCCGCTCGCACCCATTATCGCGACGACCTCGGCTGTTTCCGTGCTGAAGTCTATGCCTTTCAGCACCTCCAGATTGCCGAAGGATTTGCGTATGTTCCTTGCCTCTATCATAATTTTTCAAAGTTAGCAATTTTCAAAAAATGACCTCCTTCTCATCTTATGAACAACTTTCCTGTCCATAGTGCTCATAAGGAGAATTACCTATCTTTGCGGGAATCATGAAAATGGGAAAGGAACATCACGAGCCGACCGTACCTGCGGAACTGCCTGCTGCGGAGACAATAGACCCGGCGGCCCTGCTGGAAGAGTGGCGCAGCGGAAGGACTGACCTCATCTGCGTGCTCGGGCCCACTGCGTCCGGGAAGACCCGCTATGCCGTCTCCCTTGCGAGGAAACTGAACGCCCTTCTTGCATCCTCTTCGGAGGAGGACGGCATGCACCCGGACCATGGAGAATGCATGAACCCGGGTCCCGTACAATGCGAAATTCTGTCGGGCGACAGCCGTCAGGTATACAGGGGCATGGACATAGGTACGGGCAAAGACCTCGACGAATACGGCGAAATCCCATACCATCTCATCGACATAGCCGACGCCGGAGAAAAGTACGACATCTACAGATATCAGCGCGACTTCGAAGCGGCTTACCGGGGCATAGTGGAACGGGGCAACCTGCCCATACTGTGCGGGGGTTCGGGGCTGTACATCGAGGCTGCCACCTGCGGCTACAATCTACCGGACGTTCCGCCGGACCCCGCCCTGCGCGAAAGGCTGGAGAAGGAAAGCACGGAGGACCTGGTCACCCTGCTTGCCTCGATGAAGAAACTCCACAACACCACCGACTACGACACGAGAAAAAGGCTTGTCAGAGCCCTCGAGATCGCATTCTATGAGAAGGAACACCCTGTTAGGAGAACAAGCTATCTTCCCAAGAACACCTTTTACATAGGCACTCTCGTCACCCGGGAGGAGAGGAACGCCAGAATAGACAGGAGGCTGGATGCCCGGCTGGAAGAGGGAATGGTCGAGGAAATCCGCAGCCTCCTCGGAAAGGTGACGCCCGAGGACCTGATGTATTATGGACTCGAATACAAGTTCGTCACCTCATACGTTTGCGGGAAGACCGGCTACGATGAGATGCGCACGGGGCTCGCCACCGCAATCCACCAGTTCGCAAAACGGCAGATGACCTGGTTCCGCGGAATGGAACGCAAAGGCATACGAATACACTGGACCACCGTCTGAACCTCGCGAAAAAATGGTCAATTAGGTCCAACCCGCCGTCAATTATCACCGCTTTTGCATTGCTAGACATAAAGAAAGAGGATGACCTCAAGTCGCCAATGGACTTTCGGTCATCCTCTTTGTGCGGAAGGCGAGACTCGAACTCGCACAGGAAAACTCCCACTACCCCCTCAAAGTAGCGCGTCTACCATTTCGCCACTTCCGCTCGTTGGGACTGCAAATATACGATGATATTTCGAATCGCCAAACATTTTTTTAAATTTTTGAAGATTACTACTTCGTAATCTTCTTCCAGTACACAGTCTCGCCAATTCCGAGCACCTGACCGCGGAGCGAGAGCCGGCCATCCTCGAGGAACTTCACCGTAACATTGGCCCTGATGCCCCTCGTAGGGTCGTACACCTTGGTGTCACCCCAGACTTTCTTCTCGGGGATATACTTGAGACCTTTTATAAGAACGACCTGGTCCACGGGAACGGAGCGCAGGGATTTGTCGGGATTCTTGACGTCGAGATACTTGTTCCCGTTCTTGTCCACGCTGTCTGCCACCCAGATGACCTTTGCCGTATAAGTGCCGTCGGAAGCCTTGGTCACTGAAACCTTGCTGTCGGAATCGCCGTGGTTTACGTAATAGGTGCCGAGGACGTTGTCCGCCGACTCGTTGAGGGACTGTGCAAGGCACGGAAGGGCACAAAGAAGGAGTGCCTGAAGGGTAAGAATCAAATGTCTCATATCAAAATTGTGTGTGATTATACGATTTCTGTTGCGAAAATAGCAAAAATTTCCAAAATGGAATCAAGGGCGCTTGCAATTCCAAAATTATGCCTAAATTTGCACGCTTACCCTCGTGTAGGGTAAATTACATTACATCAACCTTTTAAAACAGATTCACAATGGCTGTTAAAATTCGTCTTCAGCGCCACGGAAAGAAGAATTTCGCATTCTTCGACATTGTTGTGGCAGATTCACGCGCACCTCGTAACGGTCGCAACATCGAGCAGCTTGGCTCCTACAACCCGAACACAAACCCTGCAACCATCGTTCTCAACGGTGACCGTGCTCTTGCGTGGCTCAACGTAGGTGCAGAACCTACCCTTACCGCCCGCAGAATCCTCTCCTACGAGGGTGTCCTTCTCAGGAAGCACCTCCAGGGCGGAGTCGCAAAGGGAGCTCTCACTCAGGAGCAGGCAGACCAGAAGTTTGCTGCATGGCTGAGCCAGAGGGATGCCAAGATCGAAGCCAAGAAGGCAGGTCTCAGCAAGGAAGCCGCTGCAAAGGCTGCAGCAGCTGTCGAGGCTGAGGCAAAGGTTAATCAGGAAAGGGCTGAGGCTCTTGCCAAGAGGAAGGCAGAGGCTGAGGAAGCTGCTCGCGCAGCTGCCGAGGCTGCCGCTGCAGAAGCTGCAGAGGCACCTGCCGAGAACGTGGAGGCATAACTTGAATGTCTGCCTCAGGTAATCTGATTCAGATCGCCCAGGTTCTCAAGTCCAATGGCACCGACGGGGAACTTGTACTGAGTTTCCGCGATTACGGTCCTGAGGATATCCGAAAAGACGAACCGGTGTTCATCGAATACGATGGACTGCCGGTTCCTTTTTTTGTGGAATCCCTGGTCAGGAGAGGCCAGAACAAGGCTCTGGTACACCTTACCGACATCGAAAGCGGTGAGGATGCCGACGAAATCGCAGGCTCCGCCGTATATATGAAGGCAGAGGCTCTCGGGGAGGAGGAATACGAAGAGGGCGACTTCTCCTTTCTGGCAGGATGGACCCTGCACGACACCGCTTCGGGAAAGCCGGTCGAAGTCGGGACGGTCACTGATTTTCTCGACATCCCGTCCAATCCCTGCATAGAAGTCGAAACAAAAAATGGAGCGGTCATAATTCCGCTCCACGAAGATCTCATAACCGGGCTCGACGAGGATGCCGAAGTCCTCTGCATGGACGTACCTGCCGGACTCCTGTAGCCCTCCCCTATCTCAGAAGGTCCTCAAGATGGACTGATGCGGCGGTCTTCTCGTCGCGGTATTTCACGATTACAGGGCAATACAGATGGGCTCCGAACTCCGCTCCCTTGCCCCTGGTCACAGGCCTGCTGCCCGAAACTACGACCGCATTTTCCGGAACGACAACCCTGCCGTCCTCATTGCGGGGAACGAATTCACCTGTGGTCGCATCGAATATCGCCGTGGACGAAGTGATTATCACGCCGCTGGCTATGACCGCGCCCTGACGGACTATCGTGCCCTCATAGATGCCGCAGTTGCCCCCGATGAAGGCGTTGTCCTCGATGATGGTCGGGAGAGCGCCCGCTGGTTCAAGCACACCGCCGATCTGGGTCGCCGCCGAGACGTGAACGTGCTTTCCCACCTGGGCGCATGAACCTATGGTCGCATGGCTGTCGACCATCGAACCCTCATCGACGTATGCACCGACATTGACATAGGCCGGTGGCATCACGATTACCGAAGGAGCCAGAAAGGCTCCACGGCGTATGCTGCTGCCGCCCGGAACGATGCGGACCCTGTCCTCTGCGGTGAACTTGCGCACCGGATAGGTGTCCTTGTCGAGGAAAGAGAAACGTCCCTCAGACATATCCACTATCTGGCCAAGGCGGAATCCACTGAGTATCACCTCCTTGACCCATTTGTTAACCTGCCACTGCCCGGCAATTCTTTCAGCCACCCTGATGGTTCCGGCCTCCAGACCGTCCATCACTTCATTGAATCTGCGAAGTTCCTCGTTCATAGTTGTCAGGAATTTAAGATTACCAACTCAATACTCGATGTTGATATTGAAATAGATATGGTCTATCGCGACCATATTGACCTTGTCGTCATTGGATTTGACATTCACGACGATATAGTCTATGTTTCCGAGAGGGGTGAGGTCCACCTTGGTCCAGAGGCTGAGAGGCTTCCCGTCCTTCTTCAGGTCCAATGATACGCTTCCCGTCTGGGCTCCCCCGGCATAGCCTGTAAACTCCACGCTTGCAGTGGCCTCTTCCGAAGCAAGCCTCAGAGCCGAGTAGGTGGTGTTGACCACAAAGCAGGACTGCGGAGCGCAGCTGCAACCCTCATGTCCCGCATAGGCGAAGACAATGGGCTTCTCCGGATTGGCCCCTTCGGTCCTGTTGTCCGTATAGACGGTGAAATGGTTTACCGTCTTGTATGCGAGGGTGTCAGTGAGGAAGGCTGTGTACGGGTCAATGTCCTCTTCCGGACGCGGAGTTTCGACTCCGTCGACAGTGGTGACCAGCACCGAATCGCACACGTACGCGAGGGCGAAACCTCCGATAAGGGATGAATCAGCCTCGTTGCGCGTGCCAGTGAACATCATCACGTCATAGACGAAGTCCATCTTGTCGAAATAGCTCTTCCCCTTGAAGAAATCCTTGTCGTTATCGAACTGCTGGTACTCGAATGAGGTAGTGAGCGGATAGTTGTATTTCATGGAGCCTTCGAGGCAGGATGTCGCGCATGCAGCCGCGAGCGCGACAATCGCAATCAGAATATATTTTCTCATATCCATATATTTTATATCCATAATCATAGAGAGATGTCGAGTTCCTCGAGTTTCTCCGCGGGACCGGTCAGGTAGACCGAATATGCGCGGAGTCCCGTTGCGCCGCCCGGGACGAAATCGACGGACAGACGGTCACCCCTGCGGGCCACCACTTCATATTTCAGGCGCGCCCAGTCGTGGGAGGACGGTTCCACGCCCATATCGTGAGCGGCGATGGCGGATGCCACGATGCCCGTTCCACATGCCAGGGTCTCACGTTCGACTCCCTTCTCATAGGTCCTGACATAGAGGCGGTTCGAGCGCGACTGCACGAAGTTGACATTGGTTCCCTCCGGGGCGAAGACCGGGCGGTGGCGTATTTCCCTGCCCAGTGCCTCCACATCCACGGCATTGATGTCATCGACCATCCTGACGAAATGACGGGTGCCGGTATTCAGGAACACCCCGTCCCTGTACTTTTCTATTTCCCTGACATCTATCATCTTGAGCCTCACTGTCTTGACCTGTCCGTCATCTTCGATGATCTCGGCCTCGTGGACTCCGTCAGGAGCCTTGAAGCGGCAACTGTTGCCTATGATTCCGAGGTCGGCCGCAAAGGCGACTATGCACCTTCCGCCGTTTCCGCACATCATTCCGCCCGAACCGTCGGGATTGAAGAACAACATCCGGAAATCAGTGCTGCCTGACCTCTGGAGAACCATAAGTCCGTCTGTATGATGTTCCGAACACAGCTGGCTTATGGTATCGCCCGCCGTGATCATGCTGCTGTCGAATTCGCGCGCATCTGCAATCAGGAAATTGTTGCCTGCGCCTGTATAATGGTGGAAAATCACAGTAGTCCGAGTTCTGATAGGGTTCTTCTCATTTTCTCTTCCGTACTGATGGAAGCCGGCACCAGCGGGAGCCTGAGACTGTTTTCCATAAGGCCGAGCAAGGACATCGCCGCCTTTGCGGGAATGGGGTTGCTCTCGATGAAACAGGCGTTAAAAAGAGGGGTGAGCCTGTGGTGGAGTCCGCGGGCCTTCACCAGGTCGCCTGCCCTCATCGCTTCCACGAGGGACACCATCATTTCCGGCACTATGTTGGACGCCACGCTTATCACACCGTCGGCGCCAGTAGCCATCAGGGAAAGGGTCTCGTTGTCGTTCCCGCTGAGAACGGAAAAACCCTCCGGGCGGTTGCGCAATATCTCGCTAATCTGGGAGTAGTTGCCGGAAGCCTCCTTGACCGCAATGATGTTGTCCACGTCTTCGGCAAGCCTCAGTGTAGTCTCGGCAGTTACGTTGACACCAGTGCGTCCGGGCACGTTGTATATGACTATGCCTCTGTCGGTTGTCTGGGCCACGGCCTTGAAGTATTCGTACAGGCCGTTCTGCGTCGGTTTGTTGTAGTACGGGGCGACGATGAGGAAGGCGTCGGGCGCATAAGGTTCAAGCGCACGCATGCTCCGTACGGTCCCGGCGAGCGAATTGGTCCCTCCGCCGACGAGCAGGGGGCATCCGCCCGCATGTTCGCGGGTCAATGCGAGTATGCGCAGGCGCTCTTCATCGGTCAGACAAGGCGTCTCGCCCGTCGTTCCGAGAGGGACAAGAAAATGGACACCCGCCCTGACCTGACGGTCCACAAGACGCGCATAGCGCTCATAGTCCACCCCGCTGCCCGCAAAAGGGGTTAGCAGGGCCGTTCCACAACCTTCGAATTTCAACTTTTTCATTTTCCGAAAAGAAGAGTCTTGAATTCTGCAGCACCTTCGAGTCCTTCCGTCATAAGCGCCGCTGCAACTGCGCCTTCCGCGAAGCCTTCCCTCGAGAATGCCTCGTGGGTAAAGCTGAGCCTGTCACACCGGCCCGTAAACTCCACGGTGTGTATGCCCGGCACCTCTCCAGTCCTTTCGGAGGTGATTTCCGGGGCATCGAAACCGGCCTCTGCGACTATGGCCGCGAGGCTTTTCGCCGTACCGCTGGGTGCGTCGAGCTTGTGGATATGGTGGATTTCGTGAACATGTGCATCATACCCCTCGCCTGCGAGGAGTTCGGACGCCTTCCGGACTGCGGCGAAGAGCACGTTCACACCTATGCTGTAGTTCGATGACCATATCACCGGAGTTCCGCACTTCTCAAAGTAGCCGAGCACCTCGTCCTTTATGTCATACCAGCCAGTGGTACCGATGACCGCCGCCTTGAAATTCTCCGCAATAGTCCTGTAGTTGGCGCGAAAGGCATCCGGAGTGGTAAAATCTATGCACACACACTGGGCTGCAAGATTCTTGTCGAAGGCCGCGATGTCCTCGCTGGCCCCGGCGCACTCTATGCCGCGACGGAGGAGGACCTCCTCTACCATATGGCCCATACGGCCGTATCCGCTGATGACTGCCTTGATCATTTTTCGAAAAGATATGAATGTATCTGACGTACGGCATCGTGCATCCTTGCACGAGGTACGACAAAACTGATATTCACGTATGAGTCGTTCTGGGCCACGGTAACCAGACGGCTCTCCTTCACGAGCTCCGATGCGTCCCTGAGGGCGAGCCTGAGCTCCGATATGTTCTTGCCTATCACGGATATCTGGGCCTTGTCGTCCTCCACCTCAACATCCGCGAAGGTGCTGAGTTTCACGACTGCCGAAGGCACCCTGTCGAGGGATGCCGACGTGAAGACGATGCCGTCGGGGCCTACGCGGAGCAGGTCGATGTCCACCTTGGTCTCCGAGAGCACTGCAAGCACTCGGGTCAGAAGTGAGGATGCATCCGAAATCACCGGCAGAGACACGCACACGAGAAGTATGTTCTCCTTGCTTGAAACCGAACGCACTCCGTCCTCTATGTATGAACTCGGAACTATGGTGGTCCCATGTCCGGACGGATTCATCGAATTGAGCACAAGGACGGGGATGTTCTTCAGAAGGGCCGGCTCTATGGTCTTGGGATGGAGGACCTTGGCTCCGCTGGCCGCCATTTCCGCCGCTTCCTCGAAGGATATCTTCGGTATGCAGAGGGTGTTGTCGACTTTCCTCGGGTCAGCAGAGCGTACGCCGTCGACGTCTGTCCATATCTCTATCCTCGCGGCGTCCACTGCCATGCCGATTATGGACGCGCTGAAATCGGAACCGCCCCTGCCGAGAACGGTCTCCTCGCCTTCGGAGGTGATTCCGACGAAACCCTGGGTAATGACAGCATCCGCCTCTGAAAAAGCCGCGTCGATTACCTTCGGGGCACGGCGCACTATCTCGTCATAAACAGGCGCACCCTTAAGATAGTCGGAATCCGTGACCATGAAATCGCGGGCATTGACGAAACTCGTCTTTATGCCTATGGAATTCATCTTGCAGCATATCATATTGGAGGACAGGAACTCGCCCTTGGAGTCTATGACCGCCTTCTGAGCAGGCCCAATCTCGGCGACTTCGGCAATGAAGCGCTGCATCCCGTCACAGACTGCGTTGATGCGGCAGAACGCCTCCTCCCTCCAGAGGTGGTCATCCGGCATAAGCTCCGCCGCCGCGTCAAGATGTTTCTTCCTGAGTTTACCGAGGGCTGCCTGGGCGCCCTCCCTGTCACCTTTCTCGAGGCTGTCGGATATGGCATAGAGCATATCCGTAACCTTGGACATTGCCGACACAACCACTATCGGCTTTTCTTCAAGCTTGCTGCGGACTATTCCTATGGTCCGCTCAATTGCCTCCCTGCCGCCGACGGATGTGCCGCCGAATTTCATCACTATCATAACTGTTCGTATATATACCTGTATTGCTGCACCGCCTTCTCCAAATCTGACTTCAGAACGAATTCGTCAGGCCTGTGGGCGGTAAGTATGGATCCGGCACCGAGTATCATCCTGTTGGGGAAATTTGTCAGATGGGGTGCATCGCTGCCGAAACTTGCCGGCGCAGCCGGAATGCCGTCGACCGTGAGATATCTTCTCGGTTCATCTCCTCCAAGAGCCTCCACTGCGAGGCGGTCGGAGGCAAGGGAACTTACAAGGTCCCCTATCATGCCGTCAGTCGCGAAGGTGGTCCTGAAATAGAGCCTGCAACTAAGTGAAGGGCTCAATATGTTCTGCGGATTGTCGCTGGAGAGCCGGCCTATGTTCCAGGTGGTAGGTCCCAGGAGAGGATCTTCCGGGAGGTCTGCCGCACGGAGTTTCTCCACGAAGTCCACGAAGAGGTCCACCGCGCTGATTCCGTACTGGGGATAGCCTGAATGGAAGGCCTCGCCCCTGAAGCTGAGGGAAAACGCCTTCGTCCCCTTGCTTGCCGATACGCTCCTGTTGTCCGTAGGTTCTCCGACCACAAGGTAAGGGGCGCGGAAATCAGTCCTTGCGAAAGCCTTCGCTCCGTAAGAGCCGGTCTCCTCCCCGCTGAGCAAAAGGAGGCCAAAGTCTGTCTTTCCTTCGGAGGCAAGGGATGCGCAGGCTGTGAGCATGGCGAAGATCTGGCCCTTTGCATCGCAGCTGCCCCGGCCCTCGAACCTGTCCTCTTTCTCCACCGGAGGGAGGAAAGGAGGAACCGTGTCCATGTGGGTGCAGTACACGATGCGGGGACTGCCCCAGCTGTACAGGAGATTCTCCGTACCATCTCCCACATCCTGTCTGAGCAGTGAGGGGAGATTGTCCGGACACAGTTTCCCGAGCAGCTCGCCTATGCGCTCCGCGAGGAAGGCCGAGAAGGCCGCCTCCGTTCCCGAAGTTGAGTCGAAGGAAAGTATGTCCCTGAAGAATCTGTAGTCCATAAAAAATTGCAGTTCCACCTATACGCGAAACTGCAAATATACAATAATTTTCAGGAAGATAGACCGTACAAGCCTACATGGCAAGCTTCAGAGGATTACCTGATAGGTTTCATCGGCACCGTTCCCGGAATTTCATCGTCTTCCTGAGGGGTAAGATGGATTATCCTCTGGTTGTCGCTTCCCCGGAAAAGGAGCTCGGTATCGCGGCGCTCAAGTATGAACGGCCCGTCCACCAGCACGTCAAGGTATGGAAGCATCTGCGCAAGATGAGGGTCGGCAAGTATCTCCTCGTAGGTAAATCCGGTCCAGCACCATATAGTCTTGTCCGTCTCCTCCTTTATGCGGCGGGCAAGCTCCGTGAATGCTTCGACCTGATAGAAGGGATCTCCTCCGGAGAAGGACACATTGCTGAATTCATCGGCCTTGATCAGCTCCAGAAGTTCCTCCACATCCATTTCCTTCCCTCCGGCCATATCCCAGGACTGGGGATTATGGCAGCCGGGACAATGATGAAGGCAACCGGCGCAGTAGATGGAGGTACGCAGGCCAGGTCCGTCGGCCATTGTCTCCTCCAATATGTCCAATACCCTGATTTTCACTTCCTATTTGTGGACTATCCTGTCGTTGAGCTCGGCAAGTTTGGCTGCATTCCACCTGTCTGTCGTACCTACAAGGTAGCCGGTGATGCGCTGGAGCTTGTCTATGTTCTTGCTGCCGCAGTGAGGGCAGGTGTCGAGCTCGGCGTCGGCATTCTCGAATCCGCAGTCGAGACAACGGTTGCGATTGTGGTTGACAGACGCGTAGCCGATGTTGTACTTGTCCATAAGGTCAACTATGGACATGATTGCCTCAGGGTTGTGGGTCGCATCTCCGTCAATCTCGACGTAGAAGATGTGGCCGCCGCGGGTGAGGTCGTGATATGGCCCCTCGATCTCAGCCTTGTGCCTTGGCGAGCAGTGATAGTATACAGGGACGTGGTTGGAGTTGGTATAATAGTCCTTGTCGGTGATGCCCGGGATGACTCCGAACTTCTTCTTGTCCATCTTTGTGAACCTTCCCGAGAGTCCCTCAGCAGGGGTCGCAAGCACACTGAAGTTGTGCTTGTACTTCTCGGAGTATTCGTTCGCCTTGTCACGCATATATGTAACTATGCGCAGACCAAGCTCCTGAGCCTCCTGGCTCTCTCCGTGATGATGGCCGACAAGGGCGATGAGGCACTCGGCAAGGCCGATGAAGCCTATTCCGAGGGTACCCTGGTTGATGACGCTCTCTATCGTATCGTCTGGCTTGAGGTTTTCGCTGCCTATCCAGAGCGAACTCATAAGCAGAGGGAACTGCTTCTTGAGGGCTGTCTTCTGGAAGGCGAAACGCTCGTTGAGCTGCTTTGCAGCGATGTCGAGGACGCCGTCAAGCTTGTGGAAGAAGGCCTGTATCCTGTCCTCCTTGTCCTCTATGCCCATGCACTCGATGGCTATGCGGACGATATTGAGGGTCGTGAAACTGAGGTTGCCACGTCCGATGGAGGTCTTAGGTCCGAAACGGTTCTCGAAGACACGGGTGCGGCATCCCATCGTAGCGCACTCCCAGTTGTATCTCTTCGGATCTTCTGGATTCCAGAGGTCGTTGTGGTTGAAGCTGGCGTCGAGGTTGATGAAGTTAGGGAAGAAGCGGCGCGCGCTCACCTTGCAGGCGAACTTGTAGAGGTCATAGTTGCGGTCCTCCGGAAGATAGCTGATGCCCTTCTTCTTCTTCCATATCTGTATAGGGAAGATGGCGGTGCTGCCGTTTCCTACACCCTCGTAGGTGGTGTTGAGAATCTCACGTATGATGCACCTTCCCTCGGCAGAGGTATCGGTACCGTAGTTTATCGAACTGAATACCACCTGGTTTCCTCCACGAGAGTGGATGGTGTTCATATTGTGGACGAAAGCCTCCATGGCCTGGTGTACCCTGTCCACGGTCTCGTTGATGGCGTGCTGCACCACCCTCTCGTCACTCATCACCCCGCTGAGAGGGCGCTTGATGTAGTCGTCGATGACGATGTTGTGGAGGTGGGAGTAGTCGACGCCGTTGAGGTCCCCGACCTTGTCGATTTCCTCGATGAAGCTCTTTCTGACGAAAGGAGCGAGGTAGAAGTCGAAGGCAGGGATGGCCTGGCCTCCGTGCATCTCGTTCTGGCAGGTTTCCATCGAGATGCAGCCCAGAATGCTGGCAGTCTCTATCCTCTTTGCAGGACGGGACTCGCCGTGGCCTGCGGAAAGACCTCCCTCGAGTATCTTGTCGAGAGGATGCTGTACGCAGGTGAGGGACTTGGTCGGATAGTAGTCCTTGTCGTGGATGTGGATGTATCCGTTCTGTACGGCCTCACGGACATCCTCCGAAAGCAGGCACTCGTCCACGAAGGATTTGGTGGATTCGGAAGCGAACTTCATCATCATGCCGGCAGGGGTGTCGGCATTCATGTTGGCGTTCTCCCGGGTGATATCCGTGGACTGGGCCTCTATGATTTCCTGGAAGATCTCGCGGGACTTCGCCTTGCGGGCAAGGTTTCTCTGGTTGCGGTAAGCGATGTACTTCTTCGCAACCTCCTTGCGGCGGCTCTTCATGAGCTCGAGCTCGACATGGTCCTGGATATCCTCGACACTCATTTTGTCGGTATCCAGCTTCTCTATCTTTGCCGCAACCTCCGCCGCGAGCACTATGTCCTCGCCGCCTTCGGTAACGTTCATCGCCTTAAGTACTGCGTCAATTATCTTGCGCTTGTCAAACTCGACAAGTCGGCCGTCTCTCTTGATTACCTGCTTGATCATCGGATAAGGTTTTCGGTGTTATTTTGGACTTGTTTGCGAATGTTTCAGTCGTTGCTGAAAGGGTCGGATGGCAAAGTTATATCTTTTGCATCCAATAATGCAGGAAATCGAAATAAAAAGTTTTCAACAATGACAAAAATCGCCTGTTAACTATTTGGTTAACAAGCGATTATAAGTAAATTTAATTTAAAATTTTTCTAATTTGGCACCACTTTCGGAACTTTTTTGTTAGCACCGAATCACTCGGCTATCCAGACGAGAACGTGGCGATCGAAGAACATATATCCGAGATCGAATTCCTCTTCATGGCCGTCCTTGTGAATGAAGGTGGCCTCAAGTTCACCCTCGTTCTTCACATTGAAATCCTCAACCTCTATCTGTTCCGCGAAATCGACTCTGTTCTGAGACATCCTCTTGTAGATTGCCTCCTTCGCGCACCAGTAGATGGCAAGCTGCTCCTTCCTCTCATCGGCATCGTCCTCGAGGTCGTCAATCTCATCCTCGGAGAGGGCTTTCTTCTCCACCGCCGTGAAGTCGCGGTCAAGGGATTCGATATCTATTCCGAGGTCATCCTCATCGTGGGTGATGATGGCGACGTATTTGTCGGTGTGGGTTATGCTTATGTTGGTGATGCAGTTCTCGAGATACGGCTTGCCGTTGTCGTGATGGCTCAGGTACATCTTCTCCTCGAAGACTTCGTTCAGGAGAGCGCGGACGGCGAGCCTCTGTTTCCTCTGTGACTCGTTTCCCATCAACATTATCTCCTCCATCTCGTCCGTAGGGACCGAGGTGAGTTCAATCAGTTCCTGTTCCGTCTCGGTGATCTGCCATACCGAGATTTCCGCCTTGTTCTCAAGTTTCTTTCTAAGATAAAGTGCCATATACGCTTAAAGGGACGCTTCTCCGGGGAGAGGTGTCCTGTTTGTTTTACATTTGAACCGGGATTTCAGATACCGATAACGGATCGTCAGATTTCGGATCCGTCAGCTTGGCGTTCGGCGCCACTATTGGACTGGGAGGATGTTCCACTTTATATATCGGTATTGTTTATCGGTGCAAATATAACGGATTCTTGAATTATTCCCAAATTGATTTGCTATATTTGCGGCGCTTTTGAAGCATAGCCAAAGAACATCAAAACATTTGAAACCATGAAATATCTAACTGACGAAAAGCTTGTGATTGTTGGTGCCGGTGGAGCCATCGGCTCCAATATGGCACAGACCGCCCTCATGCTCGGCCTGACTCCAAACATCTGCCTCTATGACATCTTCGAGCCTGGCGTTCACGGCGTAGCCGAGGAAATGCGCCATTGCGGATTCGAAGGCGCAAACATCAGCTGGACCATCGATCCAGCCGAGGCCTTCACAGGTGCAAAGTATATCATTTCCTCAGGCGGAGCCCCTCGCAAGGATGGCATGACCCGCGAGGATCTTCTCAAGGGCAACTGCCAGATTGCCGCTCAGTTCGGTGACTATGTCAAGGAATACTGCCCTGACGTAAAGCACGTTGTTGTCATCTTCAACCCTGCAGACGTCACTGCCCTGACCGCACTTATCCACTCCGGCCTCAAGCCTGAGCAGCTCACCTCCCTCGCAGCCCTCGACTCGACCCGCCTCCAGAGCAACCTCGCCCGCGAGTTCGGCGTTCCTCAGAGTTCTGTCACCGGTGCGCACACCTACGGCGGCCACGGCGAGCAGATGGCAGTGTTCGCTTCCCAGGTGAAGGTCGACGGCAAGCCTCTCTCAGAAATGGGCCTTTCCGCTGAAAGGATGGCTGAAATCAAGCAGGAGACTATCCAGGGCGGTTCCGCTATAATCAAGCTCCGCGGACGCTCCTCATTCCAGAGCCCGGCCTACTGCTCTGTGAAGATGATAGAGGCTGCAATGGGCGGCACTCCGTTCACTCTTCCTGCAGGCACATACGTCAACTGCGACAAGTGCGGCTTCAAGAATGTCTTCATGGCCATGCCTACCACCATCGACGCCACCGGCGTACACTATGTACAGCCGACCGGCACCGAGGAGGAGATGGCAGCTCTCCAGGCTTCATACGAGCACCTCTGCAAGATGCGTCAGGAGATCATCGACCTCGGCATCGTTCCGCCGGTATCCGAGTGGAAGAGCCTCAACCCGAATCTCTGATAGCTGACACATAGACAATCCGCGAGGGTGGCCGACAAGTCATTGACTTTGAAGCCACCCTCGCTTTTTGGTTGTGCCTTCAGCCGCATGCCCCTCAGGGGCGCGGAGGACGGGACGCAAGAAGTTCGCCAAGGTCGAAGCGAAGGGCGACAATCTGGCTGCCTCCGCTGTAACGGCCGTTGAAATTGAAGCGTGCCGCTATCTTCAAATGAAGGCCCGGAGCTATGCGAGGTTCCCAGAACAGGTCGATGCGGTCGTAGAGTGCCGCTTTGTCTGCGGCGGCAAGGGCGGGGCGCACGCGGTAGTAAGGGTCTCCGCGGTAAAGCTCGCTGCCATATTTGAAGCCTCCGGCATCGAGACTGTCGTACAGGGGCATCAGGTCGCGGCCATAATACAGGGTATTGCGCAGGCTGAGATTCCATTTCCTTAGCTCGAAGATGAACTCACCGCCCTGAGGGCACTGGAAACGACCAACATTGATTCTGTCTCTCTGCAGCGACTGGAGATAGCCAAGGGTGAAGGAGAGGCGCTCAAGCGGAACAAATGGAGCGAGGTCGAAGTCCAGCCATGGGTTGAGGAGCAGATTATCCACGACTCCGCGCACCTCATAGCTGTTTGCATAATGGTACAAGTTCGCGGAGTATCCCAGACGAAGCCACTCCTTGAGCTCGGCACTTCCGGCTGCGAAAACCATAAAACGCTCCCTTCGCCCCTTGCCAATCTGCCCCATCCAGTCGACTCCGAGTTCATAGCTTGAACGCGGACGGTCGAAGGTCAGCAGAAGCCCCTCTATATTGGGGTCATAGAAACGCAGGGAGTCGCTGAAGAAGGCATCGCTGTAATGGGCCCTGCTCTTGTTACGGGAAAATATGCCCGCGGTCATCTCCATCGAACACTTCGCGCTGAGCCTTTTCTGCAGCGAATAGTACATGGTGAGCTCGCCCAGCATGTCCACAGCCTTGCGTCCCGAGCCGAAATCCGCAGTCAGGTCCGCACCGACCATCACTCGATGGACCGCCTCTCCCCTGAATCCGTAGCCGTTCGCAACGTCACCTGTAACGGCGCGCATCCCGATTTCAGGAGTGACGCGGAAGGCGAATATGGTCATCGACGGGGTGAACATGTTCCCGGAACCGGAGTTCTCCCTGTTGTCGAAACGCATCGAAGCCCCCACATCGTAGTCGAAACGGATCTGCGCATGGACCAGAGTGCATGGCAGAAGAAGCGAGGCCGCAATAAGCAGCGCCGCTGCATGGACCCGAATCTTCATAGGAGTACCTGTGAGAGGAAACGGTTGGAACTCGGCTTGTACGGTTCTTCGACGAGGTAGCCGCATTCCGGACACCAGCCGCCGCC
>JAEDEB010000007.1 GCA_016293535.1 Bacteroidales bacterium
TTCCTCTGCAGGAGTTTCCTCTACCTTGGCGGCAGACTTGCGGGCGCGAATCTTCTTGCCTGCTACCGGAGCTGCCTCGGTCTCTTCTACAGCTTCCTTGTCTTTCTCGAGCTTCCTTTCGTCCAGACCTTCATTGATTGCAGCGCAAAGCACATCCATGATGAGAGCGATGGACTTTGTTGCATCGTCATTAGCCGGAATCACATAATCAATCGAAGTAGGATCGCAACATGTATCAACCATAGCGATAACCGGTATGTTGAGGCGGTTGGCTTCTTTCACTGCGTTTGCCTCTTTCTGTACGTCCACTACGAAAAGTGCTGAAGGAAGACGGTTCAGATCCTTGATGGAACCGAGGTTCTTCTCCAATTTAGCCCTCTGGCGGGTAACCTGAAGGCGCTCCCTCTTTGCGAGGGTGTCGAAGGTACCATCCTCAATCATCTTGTCGATGGTATTCATCTTCTTGACTGCCTTGCGGATTGTAGGGAAGTTGGTAAGCATACCACCAGCCCAGCGCTCAGTCACGTAAGGCATGTTGACAGCCGCAGCCCTCTCAGCCACGATGTCCTTGGCCTGCTTCTTCGTTGCTACGAAGAGAATCTTGCGGCCTGAACGGGCGAGCTGCTTCATTGCCTCGGCAGCCTCGTCGATCTTGACTATACTTTTATGCAGGTCAATGATGTGGATTCCGTTCTTCTGATCGAAGATGTACGGAGCCATCTTAGGGTTCCACTTGCGGGCGAGATGGCCGAAGTGAACACCTGCATCAAGCAGTTCTTGGAAATTTGTTCTTGACATTGTCGTTTCTTTGTTTTGTTGAAAACTCTTTCTTCAATCCGGAGCAGCGGCAGAGCCGGTCTCCGAGATTTTCCGCAATCGCGGCAACCTTCAGGCAGCCGGAGACAGTTCCCACCGTCCACCCGGGTCCTGCGGTTTCAAACCGGATTGTGCAAAATTGTAAATCAGTGTTCTAACGTTTGCTGAACTGGAAGCGGCGACGTGCACCAGGCTGACCAGGCTTCTTCCTCTCGACCTCACGGGCGTCACGGGTAAGGAATCCTTCGGCCTTGAGGGCTGAGCGATAAGCCTCCTTGTCGACCTCGCAAAGAGCGCGGGCGATACCGAGCCTGAGGGCTTCAGCCTGTCCTTTGATTCCACCACCGTCGAGGATGGCCTTTACGTCAAACTGACCTTCCGTAGCTGTAACGGCGAAAGGCTGGTTCACGATGTAACGGAGGGAGTCCTCCTTGAAGTAATCGTTGAGCTCGCGACCGTTGATGGTCACATTGCCTTTTCCTGCTACGAGATAAACACGAGCGACTGCTGATTTACGTCTTCCAAGGGCGTTTACTACTTTCATTGCTCTGCTTAAATTTCGTTCAACTTGATAACTTTAGGATTCTGCGCCTGGTGAGGATGCTCACTTCCCTGATAGAGGTAAAGGTTCTTAATGAGCTTGTCACCAAGACGGTTCTTAGGAAGCATGCCCTTAACGGACATCCTCACGAGTTCGGTAGGCCTCTTTGCCAGAATCTCCTTGGAAGTTCTGAACCTCTGACCGCCCGGATTGCCGGTATAGCGGACATAGATCCTGTCAGTCATCTTCTTTCCTGTAAGCTTCACCTTGTCAGCATTGAGGATGATCACATTGTCACCGCAATCCTGGTTAGGAGTGAAGTACGGCTTGTCCTTACCGCGGAGGATAAGGGCAACCCTAGAAGCAAGACGACCGAGAACCACGTCGGTAGCATCAATGACAACCCAGCCCTTCGTTACAGTCTTGGGATTTGCGAAGACTGTCTTGTAGCTTTGTGTTTCCACTGTCTTGATCTTTAATTAGTTAATACAAAAATGTTGCGTTCCCTAAATTCCATAGGGGGTGCAAAGGTAGAAATAAATTCAGTATTGACCAAATTCGTAATATGAAATTTAAGTTCAATTGTTATTGACAAACTTTTCAAAGAACTGGTTATATTTACCGCCAGAGCCGCTTAGGGCCTGGAAACGAACTATTGATAAGTTGTTGTCGTAATGAAAAAAATTCTATTCTGCACCGGTTCCTACCAAACCGGTAAAGGAGGAGTAGCCTCATATGCACGTGACTTCGTTGATGCCTTTTCTTCTGAATATGATATTGTCATTGTTACGGGTGATGATGGCAAAGATGATCAGCGAAAAGTCTATAAATGCTCCCCATCCGATTGTTCAGAAGCAAATGCACTCAAGTTGCTTGATATAATTGAAGAAACTGCTCCTGAAATTGTTGTCAATAGCAACTTTGCTCTGCTCGCACTTGTTACGCCATATTTGCCAGATAATGTCAAGGTTGTAACGGTAAGCCATTTCATGAACGGACGGCTTTTGTGGAATGCAGCTTTTAACGGTGAATATGCGGATTCTATCATTTCACTTTCTTCCTATGGCAAAGAAAACATCTTCAATGAATTCAAGCAGATTAACCCTTCCAAGATAGATGTAGTCTATAATTTTATGCCGCCTTTTGATGGAGAGAGGGATGATAAGAAAGGCAGGAAAGTTTTGAAGATAGTCTATCCGGGTGGCTCGATAATAGAAAAAAGTTCGGAAGTCGTATGCAAAGCCATTAAGAAACTACTCAAAACATCACTTGAGTTTGAATTATATTGGCTTGGGAATATAAGGTTGGCAAATGCTGGACTCAACTTCCTTCCAACCAAAACAATTCAGGATTGTTTGCCGAAAGATAGTCGCATAGTTCACATAGGGAGTGTTCCACGTGATGAATCGAAGAAGATTATAGCAGATGCAAACATTTTCTTATTGCCATCACGAGGTGAAGGATTTCCTATTACGCTGATAGAAGCAATGCGGAATTCTTGTATACCAATTGTGTCTGACGCCAAACACGGAAGCCTTGATGCAATATCGGATGGACAAAATGGCTTCATTGTACCCCAAGGAGATGCAGATGCAATTTTTGAGCGCATTTCGGATATTATTATGCATCATGAAAACTATGCTTCCATATACGATAAGTCCTATGATTATTATCTCCAGCATTTAACTGACTCTGTATGGAAGAAGCGGATGAGCGACATTCTTTCCGCAATGTCAAACCACAACAAAAGAAAAGAACAATTTGACATATCATTGTATAGGAAGAGCGTAAAAAAGTATAAACACAAAATGAAGTGCTTCCGAATCATAAATAGATTGACATATGTACGGCAATTCTTATATTTTAGATATGTAAGGTATTTCGTGTGATCATTTGATATGAAAATTGGAAACATAGATCTCGGCGACAGGCCGCTGCTGCTCGCGCCGATGGAGGACGTGACCGACGCATCGTTCCGCTGCATATGCAAGGAGTTCGGCGCATCGATGGTCTACACGGAATTCGTGTCCTCCGACGGACTGGTCCATGACGCAAAGAAATCCTTTGCGAAGTTCCTGACCTACGGGGAAGAGGCACCTGTGGGCATACAGATATACGGGAACATTCCCGATGCGATGGTCGAGGCGGCAAGGCTTGCGGACCGGGCGCAGGAGATAGTGGGCGGCCATGGGGCTGACCTGATCGACATAAATTTCGGATGTCCCGTGCGCAAGATAGCAGGGCGCGGGGCGGGATCCGGAATGATGAAGGAACCCGATAAGATGGTCGAAATCACCAGAAGGGTGGTCGAGGCCGTCGGAAAGCCCGTCACGGTGAAGACGCGACTGGGATGGGACGACGATTCGAAAATCATAGTCGAACTCGCCGAACGGCTCCAGGATGCGGGCATATCCGCATTGACCATACACGGACGGACCCGACAGCAGATGTACACGGGCGAAGCTGACTGGACCCTGATAGGAAAGGTGAAGGAAAACCCGCGCATGCACATACCGATCATAGGCAACGGGGACATCAATTCACCCGAAAAGGCTGAACAGGCCTTCCGCCGCTACGGGGTGGACGGTATTATGATAGGACGCGCGACCTACGGACATCCGTGGATATTCAGGGAAATACGGCACTACCTCGACACGGGCGAGATTTTTCCGGCGATGGGCGTGGAAGAGAGGGTGGAACTCGCAAAGAGGCACCTCGCACGGTCGGTGGAATTCAAGGGCGAGAGAGTCGGGGTTCTGGAAATGCGCCGGCACCTGAGCTGCTATTTCAAGGGACTTCCCGACTTCAAGGAGACGCGGCTCAAGCTCGTGACTCTGGATGACCCGCAGGAGCTGTGCAGGGTCCTCGACTACGTCGCGGAGCGCTGGGGCGGGACAACTCCTCCTCCATCCCCGGGGGTATACGGCATCTGACGCACATTATTCGCAGACTTTATTGTATATTTGCGCCCGAAATTTTTGAGCGGTGATTGTTGACAGGATAATTCTTTTTCCTTACTACCTGTGCCTGAAAATCAGGCACGCGCTGTATGACTCCGGACTGAAGAAGATCAGATGCGCCGAAGTGCCGGTCATCTCGATAGGCAATGTCACGGTAGGGGGGACAGGGAAGACCCCTCATACAGAAATGGTACTTCGCACCCTGATGTCCGACCCGCTGTGGCGCGGACGGAATCTCGCCGTGCTCTCCAGGGGATACAGGAGGAAAAGCCGTGGCTTCCAGAACGTAACGGTGGACGGCTCCGCCGCCTTCTACGGGGACGAGCCGCTCCAAATCAAAAAGAAATTCCCTTTTGTGACTGTGGCCGTGGACAAGGACAGGGTCGAGGGCTGCCGCTTTCTTGCCGACCCCCGGCTTCTGGAGTCGGACAAGAAGGCCCGCCGTTGCATCGACAAGAATATCCCGCGGGCGGACATCATCGTCCTCGACGACGGCTTCCAGTACAGAAAACTCCGGCCGGCCGTGTCCATAGTGCTTGTGGATTACAACAGACCTGTCTTCAAGGACAGCCTCATGCCCCTGGGTCGCCTGAGAGACCTCGAGGAAAGGATACTCCAAGCAGACATAATAATAGTCAGCAAATGCCCTCATTACGTAGATGACAACGAGAGGCAGAGGTGGAGAAAGAATCTGAAGATAGGCCAGGAGAGCCACCTGTTCTTCACTACGATAGACTACTGCACCCTCGAGCCGGTCTACCCCGAGTGCGAAAACCGCTACCTCTATTCCAAGAGGCTGGTACTCTTCAGCGGCATAGCCAACGACACTCCCCTCCTGAAGTATCTCAGCGACACTTACAAGGTTGTAAAACACCTCAAGTTCCCTGACCATCACAAGTTTTCGGGAGCCGACATGCACAGGATCGAGGCCGTTTCGAAGGAATATCCCACCGCCATCATCACCACCACGGAAAAGGACTGCCAGCGGGTCAAGGACTATGCACAGACGCCCGCAGCAGTCAAGGAAAGACTGTTCCGGGCGCCTATTCAGGTCTCATTCCTCGGAGACGGGGAACACGAGAGATTCAGGAGCGTTCTCCGTTCTTATCTGACAGAATCTCATTCTGAGCATTGACGGAAGCGTCGTGTATCGCCGTGAACACGGCCTTCACGAACTCCTCCGGTAGACCGTATGTCCGTCCCTTCTCTATGGCATTGGCCAGCAGGGAATCCCAGCGGGAGGTCTGCAGAATGGCTATGTTATTATCCTTCTTGTACTTGCCTATCTTCCTGCTGACATTCATTCTGGTACCGAGAGCATAGAGGAGATTGTCGTCGATGACGTCTATCTGGGCACGCAGGGACACTATGCCTTCCTTGTAGCTGAGGTTGTCCGTATCGTTGTCGCGCACTTTGATACGGTTGTACAGAAGGTCCTTGAGTTCAGCCGGGGTCAGCTGCTGCTTGGCGTCGCTCAGGGCGCAGGAAGGATTGCAGTGAGACTCCACCATCAGGCCGTCAAGGCCGAGGTCCATAGCCCTCTGTGAGAGTTCGGGAATGTATTCCTTGCATCCCGCAAGATGGCTCGGGTCACAGAAGAAAGGCATCTCCGGATAGCGGCTTCTCAGTTCGATAGCAAGCTGCCACTGGGGATTGTTGCGGTATTTCATCTTGTCGAAAGCAGTAAAGCCCCTGTGGATTACACCCAGCTTCCTGACTCCGGCGTTGTTGAGTCTCTCGAGGGCTCCTATCCAGAGATCCAGGTCGGGATTTACCGGATTTTTGACAAGAACAGGAATGTCCGTATCCCTGAGCGCATCGGCTATCTCCTGCATCAGGAAAGGATTGGCGGAGGTGCGCGCACCTATCCACACCATGTCTATTCCATATTTGAGACATTCGAAAACGTGCTTCTCACTGGCTACCTCCGTACAAACCTTGAGGCCCAGCTCCCGCTTGACCCTCTGCAGCCACCTGAGTCCGTCCACACCCACTCCCTCGAAACATCCGGGATGGGTGCGCGGCTTCCAGATGCCGGCACGGAAAACATTGATTCCGAATTCCTTAAGTTGTTTTGCCGTTTCCATTACCTGCTCCTCCGACTCTGCACTGCAGGGTCCGGCGATGACACAGGGGCGTGGAAGGGTAAAAAATCCCCATTCGCTGAGGGAAGCGACTTCGAGTTTCTTTGCCATAGTCTATCTGATGATTCGTTTTATCTTGTTCGCCTTTTCGATGAGGCTGCGTATGCCATCCTCGTCATAATTGTCTATTGCCTCGCGGAAATCCTTCATCTTCTCGATGTAGGTGTCTATCACCTGGAGGACGTTGTCCCTGTTCTGGGACAGAATAGGGACCCACATGTCTGCGTTGCTCTTGGCAAGACGGACGGTTGAGGAGAAGCCACCGGAGGCAAGGTCGAATATGTGCTTCTCGTCCTTCTCCTTGTCCAGCACCGTCAGAGCCAGGGCAAAGGAGGTGATGTGGGAAATGTGGGAGACGTAGGCGGTATGGACGTCGTGATTCGACGCGTTCATATATATGACTCTCATATTGAGCGCATCATACAGTCTTTCGACCAGATGCACCGCCTTCGGGTCGGACTCCTCGGTATTGCAGAGTATGCATGCGCGTCCGTCGAAAAGCCCGGGCATCGCGGCCCATGGACCGCTGTATTCCGTTCCGGCCATAGGGTGGGTGGGCACATAGCACGGGCGCAGAGGATGGTAATGAACGCTCCTGACAATCTGCTCCTTTGTGGAGCATACGTCTATGACTACCTGCCTGCGGTTGTTGGTCGCAAAGCGGTCGAGTATGCGGGGCAGCATCCTGACGGCAGCCCCGACCGGAACCGCAACCACAACGATGTCCGCCGAATCGACGCATTCGTCGAAATCCGCAACCCTGTCGACCAGTCCCATCTTCTCCGCGGCTGCTGCATTGACCGCATCGTTCTCGGTCCCGATGATCTCATCTGCAAAACCCTTGCGTTTGAGGTCTATCGCCATCGAGCCGCCTATGAGCCCGAGTCCTATGATTCCTACTTTCATAATGGAGTCCATTTGAAAAAAGGCCGCCTGATCTCTCAGACAGCCTTATATGGTTTCCCGTCAGATCAGACGAGGAGGTTTGCCTGGAGGAAAGCGTTGACTGCAACAGCAACGAAGATGAGGCAGATAAGGGATGCAACTACAATTCCGATGACCTTGAGTCTCTTGAACCATATCTGGTTGTCCCAGCCCACCGTCTGGAACATGCTCCAGAATCCGTGGCAGAGATGGAACCAGAGGGCGCCAAACCACACGATATAGAGCACGAGAACGAACCAGTGTCCGAAGGTTGCATTGAGCAGGAGATATGGGTCATTCTCATAGGCCGCCTCATTGATATGGAGAAGTTCCGGAAGCTGCATCTTCGCCCAGAAGTGGGTAAGGTGGAAGGCTATGAAGCCGAGGACCACGATGCCGAGAACGAACATGTTCTTTGCCGACCAGGAATCGGTCTTGGCCTTGCTTGCAACCTCATAACGCTTGTAACCGCCACGCGAGCGGATGTTGCGCCAGGTAAGCCAGCATCCGTAAAGTATATGGATGAGGAATCCGAGGGCGAGAACCGGCACCATTATGCTGATTACCGGGGTGGACATGAAGTCACAGCCCAGCTTGAAGAGACCGTCGCCAGCGGAAAAGAGACTCTCGTCGGCAGCGACAACTCCGTACTTGCCGGTAAAGGTGTCGATTACAGAGAACAGATTGATAGTCGCGTGGAGAAGCAGGAAGATGATGAGGAAAGCACCGCTTATGCTCTGAATAAACTTCCTTCCGATTGAAGATGAAAAGATAAAGTTCATTTCGTAAGTTGTTTTCTCGTTTCGAATAGGAGTGCAAATATACTGTCTTTCTTGCAAGTTTCATAATTTTCCGGTAATTTTGTTTTCCTATAACAGACCTGTCCAGATGTATAAGAGAGTACTCCTGAAACTCAGTGGCGAAAGCCTCGGCGGTCCTGCCGGAAAGGGCATAGACGAAGCCTGGCTCGAGCGTTACGCAGTCGAAATAGCCTCAGCCGTAAAGGCTGGACTCCAGATAGGAATAGTCATAGGCGGAGGTAACATCTTCCGCGGGCTTCAGGGCGTGGGAAAAGGTTTCGACCGCGTCAACGGAGACAAGATGGGCATGCTCGCCACCGTAATCAACTCCCTTGGCCTGGCGATGGCTATCCGCTCGCAGGGCGTGGAGGCGGAAGTGTTCACTGCAACTCCTATGGAACCGGTCGCCCGCTACTATATGCGCGATGACGCCGTGAAGGTCATGGAGATGGGCGGAGTCGCCCTGATTGCAGGCGGCACGGGCAACCCATTCTTCACCACCGACTCCGGCGCCGCTCTCCGCGCACTTGAAATCGGCGCGGACGCCCTCCTCAAGGGAACCAGGGTTGACGGAGTCTATACAGCTGACCCCGAGAAGGACCCGACTGCCGTGAAATACGACGAACTCACTTTCGAAAAGGCCATAGGCGACCACCTGAAGGTCATGGACCAGACCGCTTTCGCCCTCTGTTCCGAGGGCAATATGCCGATTGTCGTGTTCGATATGAACAAGTCGGGGAATCTCACGGGACTGCTCCGGGGAGAGAAGGTGGGAACCCTTGTCCATGTCTGAACCGGCCGGGAGAGTGACCGAAACACTGAAGTCAACGAAAATATAAGTCACCGAATAAACCGTTTTGATTATGATCGATAAAGCCAAGAGCCTCGTATCCGGCGCAAAGAGCAGGATGAACGACGCAGTGAAATTCCTCGAAGAGGATCTCAAGACATACCGTGCCGGAAAGGCCAATCCACTTCTTTTCAACAATATAATGGTGGACTACTACGGCTCATCCGTGCCTGTTCCTCAGGTTGCATCCGTGACTACTCCGGACGCAAAGACAATTGCAATCCAGCCTTGGGAGAAGAAGATGATTCCGGTCATCGAGAAGGCCATCATGGACGCAAATGTCGGAATGACTCCGCAGAACAACGGCGAGACCATACGCTGCACCGTTCCGCCTCTTACCGAAGAGCGCCGCAAGGAACTCATCAAAAAGGCGAAATCAGCCGGCGAGAATGCCAAGGTCGTAGTGCGCAATGCCCGTCGCGACACTATGGATGCCCTCAAGAAGCTCATCAAGGAAGGCCTTCCTGAGGACATTGAGAAGGATCAGGAGACCCTGACACAGAAGGAAACTGACGCAGCAGTGAAGAAGGTTGACGAGCTCATAGCCGCAAAAGAGAAGGAAATCCTCACAGTCTGAGTTTTGAAAAGAATAGCCATACAGGGGTTTTCGGGCTGCTTTCACGAACAAGCGGCCCGAAAATTTTATAGCGAGCCTGTCCAAACGGTGGAATGCGCCACCTTCGACGGGCTGTTTTCCGCGATGCGCGAGGGTCGGGCAGACGCCGCGGTCATAGCGGTCGAGAACACCACGTCCGGAGGCTTGCTGCCGAATTACGAGCTCATACGCAAGAACGGATATAAAATAAAGGGAGAGGTCTTTCTGAGGATAGAACAGAATCTGATGGCTCTGCCGGGACAGAAACTGGAAGACATCAGGGAGGTCCGCACCCATTATATGGCAATCAACCAGACCCGCGAATTCTTCAAGCAGCATCCCGAGATAAAGCTCGTGGAGTCGGAGGACACCGCGCTTAGCGCGGGGGAGATTGCCGCAGGCAAGCTCCGCGGGGTCGGCGCCGTGGCGTCGACACTGGCCGCCGAACTCTATGGCCTCGAGATACTCTGTCCGGGAATAGAAACCTACAAGCAGAATTTCACACGCTTCCTGATACTTGACAACAGCCTGGAAATCCCGGCCTCGGAGGCGGACAAGGTTACCCTCTGTTTCACCCTTCCCCACAATCCCGGTTCTCTCGCCCACGTGCTGACTATACTTTCGTTCTACGGAATGAACCTCACCAGGATACAGTCCCTGCCTCTGCCGGGACGGGAGTGGCAGTATTTCTTCTACGTTGACATAAAGTATTCGGACAGGTTGCGTTACGAGCAGTCTATATCCGCCGTGCGCCCTCTGATGGAGGACCTGACCATACTTGGCGAATACGTCGCCGCGATATGAATAACACGTTAGCGGAATACAAACAACACGTCACAGGAACACAGGCAATACGTCACAGGAATTCAAGCAAAAAGTGACCGGAATATAAAACGAAATGACAATCAAACCAGCAGAAAGGACGGAGTCACTCCGTCCGTACTATTTCTCGATGAAGAACCCCGAAGTCGCTGCCCTGAGCAGGGAGCGCGTCGCACGCGGGGAGGAAGCGGTGATCAACCTCGGCATAGGAGCGCCTGACGGAATGCCTCCGGCAGAGGCCATAGAGGAACTTTGTGACTGCGCCAGAAAGAGCGACAGCCACAAGTACCAGAATTACTTCGGCCTGCCGGAACTGAGACAGGCGTATGCGGACTGGTACAGAAGATACTACGGCGTGAGCCTCGATCCCAAGGACGAGATACAGCCCCTGGTCGGCTCCAAGGAAGGAATACTCATCATCTGTCTCACCTTCCTCAACAAGGGGGACAAGGTGCTGATGCCGGACCCGGGCTATCCCACCTACACCTCGGCAACCGCCCTCGCCCAGGCAGAGGTCATCACGTATAGGCTCCGCCAGAACCTGGGATGGCAGCCGGATTTCGATGAACTCGAGAAGATGGACCTCAGCGGAGTGAAGCTGATGTGGGTCAACTACCCGAACATGCCTACCGGCGCCCCGGCAACAAGGGAACTGTATTCCCGCCTTGTGGCATTCGCCCGGAAACACGGCATAATGGTCGTGAACGACAATCCCTACAGTTTCATACTCAGCAGCGAACCCCTGTCAATACTTGAGACCGAAGGCGCAAAGGACTGCTGCCTCGAACTGAACTCCCTGAGCAAAGCCCACAACATGTCGGGGTGGCGCCTGGGAATGGTTGCCGGCGACGCCGACAGCATCAGGGAGATAAGAAAGGTGAAGAGCCAGATGGACTCGGGAATGTTCAAACCCCTGCAGATGGCTGCAGTGAAAGCCCTCGAAGCCGGTCCCGAATGGTTCTCCCGCCTCAATGACGAATACCGCCGCCGCAAGGAGTATGTCTGGAGGCTCTTCGACGAGATAGGGGCAGTATATGAAAAGGACAGCGCCGGCCTCTTCGTATGGGGCAAGGTTGGTCCTGACAATCCATACGCAGCCGGGGGAGACCTTTCCAAGACCCTCGGGGAGAGGGTTTCCGACAAACTGCTGTATAAAAAGGGAGTTTTCGTAACCCCGGGATTCATATTCGGTCACGGAGGCGACGACTACATACGGGCATCTCTCTGTGCCCCCATACCTACAATCGAGAAGGCCATACGCATGGTCCGCGGCGAGCTCTAACGGCGAAGCGGAAGTGTCTTGCGGCGGAGCCACAGCGCGAGTTCCTCGTCCAGAAGCGGAGCCAGAGTCTCATACACCCTCGCGTTGTAAGCATCCAGCCAGCTGATTTCCTCGTCCGTCATCATCTCAACCCTGATGGCGGACGTGTCTATGTGGCAGCAGCTCAGGGTCTCGAACCCGCACCAGCGCCCGAAAGCGTTTTCCCCAAGATCCACGCACAGTATCACGTTCTCGTGCCTGATGCCGTGCAGTCCCTCGCGGTAGATTCCCGGTTCGTCCGAAGTCACCATCCCCGGAAGCAGAGGCTGCGCGTTGAGGTTCTGGCGTATATCCTGCGGGCCCTCGTGGACTCCGAGGTAGAATCCCGTTCCGTGGCCTGTGCCGTGTCCATAATTCCTCATCGCCTTCCACAGCGGCATACGCGCCTGTGAATCGATGCGGCAGCCCGGCGTTCCGTAAGGGAAGACGGCGGTGGCAAGACCAATCATTCCCTTCAGCACAAGGGTATAATCCTCCGTTTCGAGACGGGTGCATGGACCCAGGGGTATGGTCCTCGTAATATCGGTGGTCCCGAAAAGGTACTGGCCGCCCGAATCCACAAGGTAGAGCCCCTGCGGACGAAGTTTCGCTGAACCCTCGCGCGGAGTAACATAATGCGGCAGGGCCGCATTCTCCCCGTATGCGGATATGTTCTCGAAACTGTCGCCCTTATAACCCGGAATCTCCGCCCTCAGGGAACAGAGCTTCACCGAAGCCTGCCACTCGTCCGTTTCCTCGCCGGACTCCATTCTCCTTTCGAGCCAGTAAATGAACTTCTCCATAGCTGCTCCGTCCTCGATGTAAGCCTCCCTGAAACCCGCTATCTCAACCGGGTTCTTGACAGCCTTCCTCAAGCCGACCGGAGAAGTCCCGTAAATCAGGTTCTCCTCACCGAAAATGTCGGCGAGCCTTGAGGATACATTGTAATTCAGAGTGGACGGATCCACGAAAAGGCGGCCGCAATGGAGCTGAGCCTCTATCAGTCCGGAGTAGAGGCCGGAATATTCCTTTATCTCCACACCCTCTCTCTCAAGGTCTTCGAAACTGTCGAGCGTATCAGTGTCCGGTTCCGAAAGGCTGTCCTTGCGGACGAACCACTCCACCGAGGTTCCGGTCACCAGAAGGTAGGATATGACAAGGGGGTTGTAATCGATGTCGTTTCCGCGTACATTGAGCAGCCATGCAATTTCATCAAGTGAGCTGAGGAGCATGCCGTCACAGCCTTCCTTCCCGATGAAAGCCCTCAGCCACGCAATCTTTGAGCTCCGCGATTCGCCGGCAAATTCCTCACTGAGAGTCTCTACCGGGGTGCACGGAATATCCGGACGGCCCGTCCAGAGCTGGCTGAGCATATCCGGGAAATCCACAATGGAAAAGGACGACAGTTCCCCGACAGCCTCCACACTCTGGCAGAGTCCGTCCACGGCCACAGTCGCTCCGGAGGGGAGATTCGATTCGAGCCAGCGGGGTATCCTCACCTCGTCGGGCACCCTGAGCTTGTGAAGTTCCACACCTGTACCTGCGAGCTGGCGGTCTGCCTGTATGAAATAGCGCGTATCTGTCCACAGCCCCGCGTGGTTCGCCGTAACCACGATATCCCCGGCTTCGCCGGTGAAGCCGCTGAGCCATTCGACCTGTTTCCACCTGGGAGCTGGATATTCGCTGCTGTGCGGGTCCGTCCCCGTCACTATGACCGCGTCCCATCCGTTGGCGTCCATAAGCCTTCGCAGAGCCGCGATTCTTTCGATGTATGTCTGTGCTGCCATATCAGAAGCTATTTTGAAATGTCTACTATGTTGTTCTCAATAAGTGATCTGAAAAGAATAAGTTGCTTCAGATTTAAATAAGATTTCCGAGCTCAGGTTTTCTTACAAAGAAGGAGCGTAGCCGTAGCTACGTGACTGATGAGGAAGCGGGGCGTCGGGATGGGCCGGCGTCAGTTCGGCGATTATATCGTCAGAGACGAAGAAACGCGACTCCGGGATTCTGATACGCCCCTCATCCGTCCTGACAAGGGCACCGCAGCCGAGCATCCTCGAATACGCCGCATCCTGTGCCACAAGGGACGGGTCCACCCCATCTGAGGTCCGCAGTCCCAGCATCAGTCTCTCCTGCGCCAGGTCCATATCCGAAAGTTCCTCGCCACCTGTGCGAAGTTCCCCGGACACGGGTTCATTCCAGGAGCGCTTCCTCATCCCGTCGAAACTGTGGGCGCCCGGCCCGAGCCCCACATAGCGGCAATGGCGCCAGTACCCCGAATTATGCACGGCCCTATGGCCCGGAAGGGCAAAATTGGATATTTCGTAATGTTCATATCCGGCATCCGCAAGGCTTCGGCAGAGGAAATCATATTGCTGGCGGCACAGTTCGGGTTCAGCCTCCCGGAAGAGCCCTTTCTGAACCATCTCCTCGAGCGCGCTGCCCTCTTCTACGGAAAGCTGGTACGCGGAAATATGCTCCGGGAAGAGCCCGACTGCCCTGGCGACGCTTTCTTCCAAGCCGTCTGAGCCGTATCCGAAAATGAGGTCTATGCTTATGTCCCCGAAACCGGAAGACCTCAGGAGTCTGAATGCCTGTTCAGCCTGCCGGGAATCGTGCCTCCGGTTCATCCACCTGAGCACCCCGTCGTCGAAAGACTGTATGCCCATACTGACCCGCGTGACACCGAGTCCCTTCAAACCCGCAAGGTAGGCAGGACCTCCGCGGAGCACATCGTCGGGATTGAGTTCCACAGTGAACTCCTCCCAGCGGGATGCCTCTTCCGGAACAAGACTCCTTATGCCCTCAACAATGCGCCTCAATACGGAAAGAGGCAGCACCGACGGGGTGCCACCTCCTATGTAGAGTGTGCACGGACTGTCAGTCGCGTGCTGGGAAAGTTCCTCCTTTCTGTCTTCAGCTTCCCTGAGTATTGCATCTGCGTACCGTCCGTAAGAGCCGTCATCCTGCCTGCAGATTTCGGAATAGAAACCGCAGTAGGTGCAGAAGCTCCTGCAGAACGGAACGTGGATGTAAATCACCTGAGGAGAAGTTCTGTCGATCCGAGGAATGACTGCGCGGTGTAAGCGTCCACCTTGTAGATTCCCTTGACGTATTCCGGGATTTCGTTGAGATAGATGCTCAGGTCGACCTCGCTGCCTTCATAATCCACCTCACGGGATGCCGAGGTCTGAATCGTTTCTCCGTTCAGAGTAAGGGAACGCGAGCTGCTGTTGATGAGAGTCGCGCCGCTCGGATCTTTCACGACTATGTAGACCCTGACAGGTCCGTGAGGAGCCAGGTCGTTGGCAACGAGACTGAGGGATGTCAGGAGTTTGACCACCCTGCTGCTCCTGTCTGTGACTGATCCGGAAGCATTGTAGGCATCCACCCTGAGACCCGTGGCCTTGATAATCGATCCGCTTGCAACCTGATCGGAAAGTTTGTCCACCTGCTGGCTGAGGTTCTCGTTCCTCCTGCGGCTTTCCTCGGCAGCCTGACGTGCTTCCGCAGCTTCTGCCGTAAGCTTCTTGTTGAGGGTGTTGAGGGAGTCAATCTGAACGATGTAGTTCCTCATTATACTTCGCAGTGTACCGAGTTCCTTCTCGTATTGACGCATCTTGTAGCGGTTCGTAGCCTCGGTCTTCTTGATTCTCTCTATAAGCTGGGCAACCTCCTCCTTCGAAGAGTCAAGCTGTGCGTTGATGGTGTCATAATCTGACGAGAGGGACTCGTAGTCGGCCTGAAGGGCCACCATCTGCTGCGTCAGTTCCTCCTTCTCCACGTTGAGTTCGTTCACGAGTGTGGACTTCTGAATCCAGATATACGCCAGTACGCCCGCAAGCACGACTGCTACTGCTGCAAGGGCATAAATCACCTTCTTGAGACTGTTCTCTTCCATAACTGATTGTTTAAGTACGCAAAAATACTAAGAAACTTGAGTATATTTGCTTCCCAAGCAAAAATCATACTCCAAAGACATGAGATACATAATAAGAGCCCTAAAGTACTTCATCCACATTTCCGTGCTTCTGGCGATAGTAGTCGCCATACTCTTCGCCCTCAATATCGTGGAGGGAGGAATTAACGATGTATTCAGGAACGGATGGGACTCGATATGGATGCTCGCGCTGATGTTCCTTGGGCTCTCCGCCTTCTATCCCCTTCTGGGATATGCACACTACACGGCTTCAGTTGCCGGCTCCCTCGAAGAGAGGAAAGCTGAGATATGCTCATATATGCAGGAGAAGGGCTATGTACTCTCGAAAGAGGACGGAGATTGCCTGAAATTCCGTCTCACCAGTTTCGGAAAGAGGCTTATGAGGGACTTTGAGGATACCGTGAGCGTCAGGAGCGTATTCGGAGGATTCGAATTCGAGGGCTACCGCAAGGACATCATCCCTCTCATACACGGCTTTGAGGAACGCTGCGGGGAAAAGGCCCAGGAGCAGTAGGCCGGATGTCCACGGGCACTACTCCACGCCCATCATTTTCGCAGCCTCGCAGAGCGCGGCATAGAAATCTTCACCGAAATACCTCTCTATAGGTTCGCGCAGGAACTGATATACGCGAACCCTCTCTTCCTTTCCTTTGCGGAAGGCGTCCCTGCATATATCCCAGCGATGGAGATTGAGCGCGCGCATCCCGTTGCTCAGAGTGGATACGCGGATAGGGTAAAGCCAGCATGATATAGGTTTGCGAAAATCCCCTTCACCCTGGAACCATTTGCGCTCCATGGAGCAGAAACAGTTCCCGTCGGAATCGAAGTGGCAGTATGCACACTCCTCTCCATCCTTGACCAGAGGAGTTACCATATCTCCGTCCCTGTCTATCTCAAAGAAGCCCTTGGCACGGACAGCTGCCCGGCCGGCCTCGCTCATCAGGGGTGAGAAAAGCTTGTAGTTTTTCTCGATGGCCTCGGGTTCCGTTTCGTCCAGAGGCGCGCCGCTGTCGCCGATTATGCAGCAGCAGCCCCTGCACTTTCCGTAGTCGCAGGCAAAATACTCGGTCAGAATCTCCGAAGAGACAAGACAATCCCCTATCTCGATTATCGTGTTGTATTCCATATCAGTCCTTGAAAAGTTCATCCGGCCCATCCTGAACCACGGCTGAAAGCAATGCCCTTACGTTCTCCGGGGTCACCCGCGCCAGCTTGTCGGCATAAGCGGAAACCATGTCCTTGCTTTCGGTAAAGCGCATCCTTGCCGCTGTCAGCCAGTACTGCGGCGTCTGCTGGCTCTTTTCTATCGCTCCCCGGAGCAGGGTCTTGGCAAGTGCCACCTTGTCGCCGGGATACGGAGCCGAGGCAAGAGCATTGAGGGTTTCCCTGACAAGGGTTTTCGCTGCGGCGCCGCTCAAATCCGGAGTGCGCCCCTCGATACTGCATATCTTTATGTCGAGAACCAGCATATCCCTCGGGCTGGTCATGAATGCGCTGCGGACATCGACCCAGCAGCCCGTTCCGGAAAACGCATTGACAAGGGCATCCTTTACCACAGCCCGGGCAATTCTGGAAACCATCATATTCTCAGCCGAATACAGGTAGTCAACCGCATATATGGACTCGTACAATATAGTCGTATCCCGGCGGTCGAGGTTCCATACGTCATTGACCGTCTCCTTCTTTCTGGACGGCACCGAGGTGTCGAAGGTTCCCGCCATTCCGAGGAGCAGTTTCTCCAGCGAATACTGGGTTCTGTCGCCGACGAGAATGAGAATCCCGTCTGCCGGAGAGCCGAATTCCGGATGTGAGGCGAATATCTGCTGCATAGCCTTCATAAAAAGCAGCAGACGGGCAGAAGCAAAACGTCCTTCTATCCTTATGCCCTTGGAAGAGGTCACCACTTCCGCTGTTATTCCATTGGCGTCCAGAAGGTTCAGGAATGCGTCACCGGAGAGCAGACCGACATCCGAGCCGCGCAGGTCTATCCTGTGGTCGGATCCACCTGGTATGAGCCACGAATAATGGAAGATCCCGTTGGTTGCCATCTTCCTGTACACGACTTTGAGTCCGTTCTCATATTTGTACAACTGTCCCCCTGTGATCACGTCCTTCTTTATGCTCGGGCGCTTGTACTTGGGCAGAGGAGTGGCGAAGGAGAGGGTGTCGGACATATTAACCGTAACAAGGCTGCAGCCGAGGTCCTGCCCCTTGAGCAGTACGCGTCTGAGGCTGTCGGCGTCCATTTCCCGCGGAGCCCTCTCTACCCTGACGGTCAGCTTGCGGTCCTCGCTTCCGAGGCTTGCGCCGAACAAATTGAAATGTCTGAGCTTCAGGTCATCCGAAAGTACCTTAGTGGAAATGAAACGGAATTTTTCCGCTTCGGTGGCGAGGCTTGCATTGTACAGTACCGCGTCTATGCACTTCTCCACATAATCGTCGTTGCTCAGAAGATCATGCGCATGCGCCGCCCTGTCGAACATGAACTTGTCATAAGCCCATCCGTGCTCCTGCGCAGTCACGCCATTGTGAACCAGACGCGAAAGCATGGAGGTTATCGCCGCGACAGCAGGGTCCACCTTGTCGCGGGGAACCTCCAGCGTGAAAGCGTAAACGTCGTCACCAAGCCTGGTGTCGGAGATCTCCATCCTGAAGTCCATATCCTTCCACATGATCCCGTTGAGGCTGAGATAACGCCTCGTGGAGGACGTGAGCATGGTCCTGAAAATTTCCGCAAACTGATCCGAAACCACGGTCGCAACGCTGTTGTTGTTCTCACGCGGCATGGCCGGAAGACGGTATTCGAAACTGATGCGGGACATGGGGGCCGGGAGGGTGTGGGAGGCGGTCGGGGAGGTCTCGGACGGACCTGGAATCGCGTCGTCCACAGGCACCGCTACGGAATCCGCCTCTGCCGGAACCACTTCCACCGACAAGGTTTCTCCCGGTTCCCAGGAATATTGGAGAGGCTGGGCTGCGGAAACGATGTGCGGCACCATGAAAGAGAAAAGACGGAGCTTGTAGGCTATTGCTCCCTTGTCGATGTCGCCGGCAATTATTATGGTCTGGCCTGTAGTCCCGTACCGGGGTTCTCCCCTTTGGGCGCTGCGCCCGGCCAGGTCCATCAGCTTGAACAGCAGGGAGTCGGTATAATTGTCGCCGCCTGCCACAGGAAGATTGTCGAAACGGTATATCAGATTGTCTTCCCTGCGCTGTACATACCCCTTTCTGCCCGGTGCCACACACTTCCTTGCGAGAAAGCTCTCGGGCAGTTCCTCCTCAGTCTGGCACGCTCTCTGCAATAGAGCTACGTCGGCGACGCCCCTGACTGCGGGATTTGCCACAAGGATGTAGGAAATGCCATTGGGCAGGACTCCTCTGGAAACAGCCGGGTCCTCCGGAAGCTTGGGAAGAGGTTCCTCCGCAAAACCCGGTAACACTGACAGCACAAACAAGGATATAAATACAACAAACTGACGCATAAAAACCATTTGGGTACACAAAATTAACAACAAAATCCGCTATATTTGCAATTCGCGTGCTATAACAGAACACAAATAATCAAGATATGAAAAAGTTTTTTGCTCTGGCAGCAGCAGTATTGTTCACTGCCATTTCAGTTTCCGCTCAGGATATGGCGGAAGCTACGGAAACCGCAAAGGCAGCCAACGAGGCTCTTATGACAGGTGACAATCAGACCGCGCTCGCACAGTTCAAGTCAGCCCTCGAAATGGCGGAGATGTGCGGTGGAGAGGGAATGGAACTCGCAGAAACCTGCAAGGGTATAATCCCGAAAATCCTTCTCTCACTCGGAAAAAGCGACGTGAAGGCCAAGAATTATGATGCAGCCCTCACCCAGCTCAAGGAGGCTCTCGAGACTGCAAAGGCTTACGGCAGCGCTGAGGTACAGGAGGACGCAACTGAACTCATAGGTCAGGTACACAATCAGAAGGCGGCTGAACTCCTCAACAACGGAGATTTCGCTGGAGCGGTTGAAGCATACAAGGAAATACTCGCCAATGACCCGACAAACGGAATGGCAGCCCTCCGCCTCGGTATGGCATACGGCAAGATTGGAAACTCCGAGGAGGCGGCAGCGGCATATGAGACCGCTATGGCAAACGGCCAGGACAAGAACGCCAGAAAGCAGCTTTCCATTCTCTTCCTCAAGCAGGCTCAGGCAGCCCTCAAGGGAGGCAAGCTCCAGGACGCCATTGATGCTGCCGAGAAATCGGGAAGCTATCTTGAGAGCGCAAACGCATACAAGATCGCGGCAAGCGCAGCCACCAAACTCGACAAGAAGGACGCGGCTGTCGAATATTACGAGAAGTATCTCGAACTTGCTCCAAACGCAGCGGATGCCAACGGCATCATATGCACCCTTGCAGTCCTCTATCAGCAGGCTGGGAACAAGGAGAAGGCTATCGAGAACTACGAGAAGATACTCACCGACGCCAAGTACGGAGAAACTGCAAAGGCACAGCTCGCCGTTCTCAGGAAATAAGGGATGAGAGACCTCGAACTTCTTGCGCCTGCAAGAAATGCTGACATCGGCATCGCGGCAATAGACTGCGGTGCCGATGCCGTGTATATGGCTGGTCCCCGCTTCGGGGCGAGGCAGGCCGCAGGCAATGGGATTGCAGATATCGCAAGGCTATGCACATATGCACACAAGTTCGGGGCGAGGGTATTCGTAACCCTCAACACAATACTCTACGACGACGAAATCGGCGAGGCTGAGAGACTGATACGGGATGTCGTCGAAGCCGGGGCGGACGCTCTGATTGTCCAGGACCTCGCAGTCGTGAGGCTTGCCGAAGGGCTGTTCAGGGGAGGGCTGAAGGCCGTTCCGCTGCACGCGTCGACTCAGACTGCAATATTGTCGCCGGAGAAGGCCGAGATGCTCTCCTCATACGGTTTTTCCAGACTCATACTCGAAAGGGAAAGTTCGCTGGAACAGATACGGGCTATTGCCGCGGCCGCACCCGAATGCGAAATCGAGTTCTTCGTGCACGGAGCCCTCTGCGTATGCTACAGCGGCCAGTGCTACCTGTCGGAGGCTCTTGCCGGCAGGAGCGCGAATCGGGGTGCCTGCATACAGGCCTGCAGGTCCAGATACGATTTGGTTGACGGAAACGGAAAGGTTCTGGTCAAGGACAAGGCCCTGCTTTCGCTCAAGGACTTCAGGCTCAGGGACAGACTCTCGGACCTTGCGGATGCCGGGGTCTGCTCCTTCAAGATAGAAGGCCGGCTCAAGAATGAATCATACGTGAGAAATGTGGTCCGGGACTATTCTCTCGCCCTTGACAATCTTGTCAGGGCAAACCCGGACAAGTACAGGCGCGCCTCCTTCGGCCGGGTGGTGCGAGGATTCACACCTATGCTGGACAAGACCTTCAACCGCGGATATACCGAATTGTACATTGACGGACGAAGGGGAAAATGGGCGGCCATGGATGCGGCCAAAGGCATGGGCGAGATGGTCGGAAAGATAATCAGCGTGCGCAAGGATGCCGCGAAGGGCAGCTGTGTCATCGAACTTGAATGCGCCGAGGGATGCAGGCTCAGCAACGGGGACGGCTTTGCCTTCGTGGCCGGAAACGGAGATGTCACCGGCTTTCGCGGGGATGTCTGCGAGAATCTCAGGCCCGGACGCGCCCGTATCGTCTGCAGGGATGCCGGGGTTCCTTACAAGGGCGCCGTCGTGTTCAGGAACTTCGACAGCGTGTTCGAGAAGGAAATTGCCCGGGATCCGGGGACGAGGATGATTTCGGTCGGGCTCGATGTTCTCATTGCCGAAACAGATGGAGAGGCTGGCGGGGAAGCCGCTGCAACGGCGGGAGGCAGGTGGCGGATTGCCGTATGCGCCAGAAGCGAGGACGGGAGGATAGCAGAGCTGGAATTCCGCACGGATGGTGACATTGCAGAAAACGTCGGGAGGATGGAGGGGCTGATCCGAAACCAGCTCGGAAAAACTTCGGGCATATATTCATTCGGGATTGAATCTATTGAGTATGAACAGATTCCGCTGCTGTCCAGCTCTTTCCTCAACGGTATCAGGCGCAGTATAGCCGAGGAGCTGGAGCGAGAGCCTTGCCGTATGCGCCCGCTCAAACTCAGGAAACTCGATTGCAGGCCGGCAGTGGATGCGCACTGCAAGGCAGGGGCAGCAAGCGTGAATGTCGATTACAGGGCGAATGTGGCCAACCGTCTGGCAAGGGAAATTTACGAAGACGGCGGAGCACAGACCGTTGCTCCGGCATACGAACTCGCCCATCAGAAAGGCGCGGAACTGATGCGCACGCGCTACTGCATACGGTACGAACTCGGCATCTGTCCAAGGCAGGCTGCAACAGAATCCGGAACGGCGGGCAGGGCCGGCAGAGGCTGCGAGAATGGAACTGCGGCCGACAGCCGGAGTCTGTTTCTCGTAAACAACGGACGCCGCTTCCCTCTTCTTTTCGACTGCCGCAACTGCGAGATGGCCGTTCTCGGTTGACGCAACTGCGAGATGGCCGTTCTTGGCTGACGCATTCCTCCATGGACCGGAAAAAGGATCTGTCCCCTCAGGACGGCCGGACGAGAAGACATCAATAGGAAACAAGTTCGAAGGTGACGTCGACGTCGCCGAGGTGCTGGGGCGTGCCGCTAAAGGCTTCGAGGTAGTCGTAGGTCAGATGGCCTCTCCACACAATGTCATCCCGGCTGTGGAAAGGGATGGAGATGTCGAAACCGTAACTCCTGGACTCCCACTTCACCACGGCGCTGCAATTCCATTTCTCTATGGTACCGCCGTCATCCTCGTGAATCATGATTGCACACCTCTCCAACTGGGGTGTCCAGCTCGGCACAAGCACCGCGTTCATTTCCCTCGGAATGCCCAATTCCCTGCGGCGGACCACCATCATGAAATCCGTGATCATCGGGTCATAGAGAAGGAGCTCGGCCTCTGTACTTGCGCGGAAATCATCGACAGATCCGACCTTTACGAAATACTCCGACGCACCGGCAAACCAGCAGTCGCCCTGCTGTTTCATCGTAAAATCCTTGATATACAAGGCTTTCTTATTTGTAGCAGCGGCAGGGGTGACTATGATGGAGCCGCCACCGTTCCAGGCAGGATCGTTTTTGCGGAGCAGTTCTATGGACGTATACTGGCTGTCATTGTTCCTGTTGACCACCCATACAGGACGTTCCATCGCCATCTTCTCCGTCACCACAACTTCACGTCTGGTGACCACCCCGCCTTCAACGAACAACTCGTAGCCGACATTGACCTCCGAACCATCCTCCGGGTCAAAACTTATGACCGGCAGAGTCTCCCAATCCCATTCCTCGGCGTATGGCCAGTAAATCTGAATGTCCGAATCCTGCAGCAGATCAAGAAAATCATCAACGCTCCGGTCGCCCAGGATGTTATCGGAAAGGTTTATGTCCATAGACCTTGTCGCCGCCCTTCCCTCGAGGGCCGAGCGCAGCATATCCCGGAGCGGGAGACTGTATTCAACGGGGCCGGACCGGGTCGGAGCGCATACGGTTCTCCCCTTGACCGCATGCTCGCCGACTCCGGAACCGGGATCCCTGAAAAGGTCCTGCATCGTGTATTCTTCGTCATAACCGTTCCCGGCGGATATGGATACGGCATCATAAACCTCACCTATCTGTTCCTTGCCTATGGGTATCTCCGAAAGGAGTACAGCGACGTCGGAAAGTCTGATTTTCTGTGTGCTCTGTGCGTTCCAAGGGCCGTCAACCGGTTCGCAGGAGATTGTCATCAGCGCGAGTGCCAGGACCGTTATAAAACTCTGTTTCTTCATAATGTCATTTGTTTCTGCAAAGTGACGAAGAAAACAGGCGTAGAACGGAAAATTCTACGCATAATTTAAAAAATATGTCTTCTGGGTGCCTGGAATGGCTATTTTGAAAAAAGAATGTGACGACTTTTGTTACAAAAATCGCGAATCACATTGATACGGGAGAAGCCGGCGTCGAGGAAAATCGCTCCGACCTCGGATGCGAAAGCCTCGTTGATTTCGACGATTCCGAATGAATCTGGAGAGTCGGAAAGGCAGGCCGCGGCGATGCGTGCGATGGCGCGGTAGAAAATCAGGGGATCCTCGTCCCTTACGAAAAGCGCGATTTCGGGTTCATGCTCAAGTACGTTCCTGTGCATCAGCCCGCGTTCGCTGTCGCGGACATAAGGCGGATTCGCAACTAAGATGTCATAGCCGCCGCCTGGCAGGGACTGCTCCGGAACAGCTTTGTCGGCGAGGAGACCTGCAGGGACGTCGGCGGTGGAAGCGGCGAGGAGGTCAGCGGGGGAAGCGGCGAGGACGTCGGCTTTCAGGAAGATTGGCGGATTGGGAATGGGGATCGGTTGGGATGCCGCTACGGAGAGGGCGGCATCGGAGACGTCGACTGCCGTAACTTCAGAGCCGGGAAGTTCTGCCGCGAGCGTCCAGGCTATGCAGCCCGAGCCGGTGCAGAGGTCCAGAATCCGGAGGCCGGCCATGGCCGGCGACGCGGAGGATGGGCGGGAGGAGTCGCGGAAACGGGAGGAGTCGCGGAGGCGGGAGAGTACCTCGTGGACAAGAAGTTCAGTCTCCTGGCGTGGGATGAGGACCGAGGGACTGACCCGGAAGTTGCGGCCATAGAAGGCGGCCCGGCCCGTTACATACTGGACGGGCTCGCCACCGAGCAGCCGCTCCACCGCCTCATTCAAATCCAGAAAGCAGACTCCATCCTCCTCGCCGCCAGCGCCGGCGGCGGGAGCTGACTTGCAGTCAGGGATTTCCCTGAAGGGGTCGGAAAGGATGGCGGACCTGTCAAGGCCCAGCATGTCTTCGACGAGTATGCGCACGATGGACTCCGCCTCGTGTGAGGGATACAGGGTCTCGAGCTTTCGCGCCGAGGCCTTCATGAAGTCCCTCAGCAGCATCTCAGCGGCACTCGATGATGGAGGTAAGGAAATCGGTCATTTCCATCCCCGCCGTCCTTACCATCTTAGGGATGAGGGAGGCCGCCGTCATACCCGGAATCGTATTGATTTCCAGGAAGTAGACATCCTTCGAAGGAGTAAGTATGAAATCGATTCTGACGCAGCCGCTGCAATCCATTCTCCGGTATATCTTCCTTGCCGCTTCCTGGAGCGTATCCCTGTCCTTGTCGGGGATGCGGGCCGGACAGATTTCCTGGCTCTTGCCATTGTACTTGGCGTCATAGTCGAAGAACTCGTTCTCCGAAACAATCTCTATCACAGGCAGGGCAATGACCTCCCTTCCGTCAGAGTATACCCCTACCTGAAGTTCCTGACCGTCAATAGCCTCCTCGCAGAGCAAAGTCTGGCCCTCGGAAAAGGCCAGTTCCACGGCCTTGTCGAAGTCTTCTATTCTCTTTACCTTGGTCACCCCGAAACTCGATCCGCTGTCCGTGGGTTTGACGAACATAGGGAGCCCGAGAGCCTCTACAGCCTTACGTGCAAGGTCGGGATTGACTTCATTCCTGCGCACGAAAAGGTCTTTTGCGCATTTTACGAAGTCAACGTCCTTCAGATAGCTCTTGCAGGAGAATTTGTCGAAGGTGATGGCCGAAACAAAGGCGGAACAGCTGCTGAAAGGTATGCCCAGCATCTCAAGGTAGCCCTGCATCAGGCCGTTCTCTCCCGGTGTACCGTGCTGCATTATGTATGCGTAGTCGAATTTGACGTGTCTCCCGTCGAGTTCCACCGAAAAGTCGTTCTTGTCAATTTTCGGGCGGGCATTCTCGGGGAATTCCACCCTTTCCCCACCCATCGGTCTCCAGGCCGCGAGTGACCATTCCCCGAAACGGGCGAAAATCTCATACACTTCATACCTGCTCCCGTCAAGCTGGGATGCCGTAAAACGGCCGCTGCGCACCGACACCTCCCACTCGGAAGAGTCGCTACCGTAAATCACCGCTATTCTTCTATAATCCATATCTTCTTTCTGCAGTATCATATTTGAATTCAAACCGCCTCCCATCGTCCTTGCGTCAGTCGAAGAAGGAGACGTCCTCGTCGGCGGGACCCGCATTCTCGTCCTCGTCCCCTCCCGTGCAGGAGAGGTCCAGGTTCATGTCCGAAGGTATGTCGAACATATCGCTGGTCGAGATGCCGAGGGTCCCGTCCGCAACGACTTTCTGCATGAACAGGCCCCATATCGGAAGCGCGGCGTTGGAACCGCCTCCGAGCGCGAGGGATTCGAAATGTACCTGCATATCCTCTCCGCCTGTCCATACACCCGCAGTAAGTTTCGGAGTGTATCCTATGAACCAGCCATCCGAGTTGTCGTTGGTCGTACCGGTCTTTCCTGCAACGGAGCCACGCAGATTGTACTTCGCTCCGAGACGTGCCGCCGTACCTCCGGAAACCACGCCCTGCATCAGGTTGACCATGAGCGCAGCGGTTTCGGCGCTGATGGCTTCGCGTTTGCGATTGTTGAACTCGGTGAGCGTATTGCCCATATTGTCTTCGATCCTCGTGACGAATATCGGCTCCACGAACACTCCTCCCGACGGGAAGGTGTTGTAAGCGGCAACCATTTCATAGAGGGATATGTTAGCCGGGCCCACGCAGAGTGCATACACAGGGTCGAGGGGGCACTTGATGCCCATTTTCCTCATCATCGAGACCATAGCCTCCGGACCGAACTGCTTCATAAGGTATGCGGAGATGTTGTTGCTGGACTTGGTGAGACCCCACTTGAGGGTTACGGTCTTGCCTATCCATTCATCCTTGTCGGTGCTTCGCGGTGTCCAGGTTTCGTCCTTGTTGACGACGAAGGTCTGGGGTACGTTGACGACCTTGGTGCATGGAGACATGCCTTCCTGCATCGCAAGGGTGTAGAGGAAAGGCTTGATGGTCGAACCGACCTGCCTGCGGGACTGGCTAATGTTGTCGAACTTGAAGTAGCGGTAGTTCGGACCTCCCACATAGGCCTTGACATGGCCGGTGCGGGGCTCGACTGCCATGAAGGCGGAGCGCAGGTGGGACTTGTAATACAAGATGGAGTCGTCCGGGGTCATAAGGGTGTCTATGAAACCCTTGTCGTTCCAGGCGAAGACCCTCATATTGGTCTTCTCGGAGAAACTCTTCAGGATTTCCGAATCGGATGCACCGCCCTTCTTCATATTGCGGTAGCGGTCGCTGTAGCGGCGGGCGTTCTTGATTATCCTGTCGACCGTCTCCTTGTCCACGTCATTGGAGAACGGAGCCCGGGTCTTGTAGCGGAGATCTCTCCAGAAACTCTTCTGGAGATCTTTTCCCAGATGCTCTGCAACGGCTTCCTCAGCGTATTTCTGCATCCTGTAGTTGATGGTGGTATATATCCTGAGACCGTCCCTGTCGAGGTCATAGGGGCTGCCGTCCGCCTTGCGGTTCTTGTTGAGCCAGCCATAGAGTTCGTCATCGGCCCATTTGAGGGAATCGGCAGCGTAGTCCTCGGGGTACTTGTAAGATGAGCGTTTCGGTTTCTCCGCGTTCATGTAGCGGCGGAGCATATCGCGGAAATAAGGCGCATATCCGGAGTTGTGGTCCTGCACCTGATATGAAAGCACGATTGGAAGCTGCTGTATGGAGTCCCTCTCCTCCTTTCCGATAAAATCGGCCTTTTCCATCTGGGAAATGACAAAGTTCCTGCGGACCAGGGCCTTGTCAGGGTTGAGGGCGGGGTTGTACCTGGTCGGCTTGTTGACCATTCCCACAAGCATCGCTGCTTCCTCCACTGTGAGTTCCGAAGGATTCTTGGCAAAGAAGGTCTGGGATGCGGCCTTCACTCCGTATGCGTTGCTGCCAAAGAAGATGGAGTTCAGGTACATGGTCATTATCTCGTCCTTGGTGTAGTTCCTTTCGAGCTTCACGGCGGTTATCCATTCCTTGAGTTTGATCCAGACCATCCTTATCGTGGACACCCCCGGAATCCTGCTTCTCACGTCATTGCGCGGATAGAGGGTCTTGGCTAGCTGCTGGGTTATGGTACTTCCTCCTCCCTGGCTCGAATCGCTCATCAGGAGGGTCTTCACGAGGACGCGGCCGAGACTCTTGAAGTCGATTCCGCTATGCCTGTAGAAACGGACATCCTCGGTTGCGACTGCTGCCTGGACAAGGTATGGGGAGAGTTCCTCGTAAGAGACATATGACCTGTTCTCTATGTGGAAGGTGGTCAGAGTTTCCCCGTCTTCGGCTATGAGCTGGGTTGCCAGCTTGTTGTCCGGATGTTCAAGCTCCTCGAAGGATGGGATCTTCGCGAAGGCTCCCACCAGGAGCAGAAGCACCGCCACAATACATATCGGGACCAGGATAATGATCCAGAACCACTTGATTATTCGTTTCTTAGTCTTGTCTGTCATATCGTAACACAAATGCAGAAGAACGGCAAATTTAACAACAAAATTTGGAAGTTTGCGTCAAAAGTATCTTACTTTGCAGACTCATAAGACAATAAAGTAAATGGCGGAAAATCTTGTCATCGTGGAGTCCCCAGCCAAGGCGGGTACGATTCAGAAATATCTCGGGGAAGGATTTGTGGTAAAGTCGAGCAAGGGGCACATCCGTGACCTTCACGAAAAATCTCTCAGCATAGACATAGAAAACGGTTTCAGGCCTGAATACGAAGTGCCGTCTGACAAGCGCAGCACTGTTACGGAGCTCAAGAAGCTTGCAGGGGAGGCTGACACAGTCTGGCTTGCATCCGATGAAGACCGCGAAGGAGAGGCTATCTCCTGGCATCTCGCGGAAACCTTGAAACTGGATCCTGCCAAAACCAGGAGAATCGTTTTCCACGAAATCACTAAACCGGCCATACTCCACGCAATCGAGAATCCTCGGGACATAGACATGAACCTTGTCAATGCCCAACAGGCGAGGCGCGTTCTGGACAGGCTGGTGGGTTTCGAACTTTCTCCTGTCCTGTGGAGAAAGATACAGCCCAAGCTTTCCGCCGGACGCGTCCAGTCCGTTGCCCTGAGGCTGATTGTGGACAGGGAAAGGGAGATTCTGGACTTCAAGCCTGTCCCATACTACAAGGTGGAGGCTGTCTTCCATCCCGAAGGCAGTCCCGAGGGGGTTGCCGTAAGGGCGATCCTCGACAGGAAGTTCGAGAACAAGGACCAGGCGCTCGCGTTTCTGAAGGATTCCGCCGAAGCCCGGTTCCGTGTCTCAAATGTGGAGAAGAAAGAGGGAACACGCTGTCCTGCAGCTCCTTTCACGACATCTACCCTCCAGCAGGAAGCCTCCCGCAAACTCAAGATGTCCGTCAGCCAGACCATGAGCGTCGCGCAGCGCCTGTATGAGTCCGGACTGATTACATATATGAGAACGGACTCAACCAACCTGTCCGGGCTCGCCATCAATGCCGCAAAGAAATTCATCACCGAAAACTACGGCGCAGATTATTCTAAGGTAAGGCAGTACAAGACTTCCGCAAAGGGCGCCCAGGAGGCTCACGAGGCCATTCGCCCCACCTATATTGACAGGACTTCCATCGAAGGCACGCCGCAGGAGAAGAAACTGTATGAACTCATCTGGAAGAGAACAGTTGCCTCACAGATGGAGGATGCGAAAATTCTGAAGACCGACATAAAGCTCGCCTCCGACAGGAGGAGCGAGACTTTCGGCATCCAGGCTCTCCAGATTCTCGACTACGGCTTCCTCAGGCTTTACGCCGAGAGTACGGATGACGAGCAGCAGGGCGACCAGGAACAGATTCTGCCCGAGCTTCCGGTGGGCACTCCAATGCTGAACCTCGGCATGGATGCGAACTGCAAGTTCACGGCAGCGCCGCCGCGTTATTCGGAAGCCACTCTCGTGAAGAAACTCGAGGAACTCGAGATCGGACGGCCTTCCACCTATGCAACCATCATCTCCACCCTCACCAAGGCCCGGGGCTATGTGGTCAAGGGCGACAAGGAGGGAAGGAAGGTCGCAGTAGTGAACCTTTCCCTCAGGGACGGGGCCGTCAGCGAGTCGCGCAAGAGCGAGACCATCGGGGCGGAGAAGGGCAAGCTCATCCCGCAGGAGATAGGCCTGATAGTTACCGACTACCTCGTGGGCAACTTCAAGGACATACTCGACTACAGTTTCACGGCCGACGTGGAGCAGAAGTTCGACCTCATCGCAGAGGGCAAGATAAGCTGGAACTCGCTCATAGCCGAGTTCTACTCCCCTTTCCACGCAAAGGTTGAGTCAAGCCTCAGCAACCACGAGTACAGCCACGTCGAGAGGGAAATCGGCACGGACCCGGCTGACGGCAAGAAGATTATTGCCAGGTTCGGCCAGTACGGGCCTTATGTCCAGAAGGGCGAGGGAGAGGACAGGGTGTTCGCAAGTCTCGCTCCGGGTCAGCTCATCGAGAGCATCACGCTCGAGGATGCACTCAGACTGTTCACACTGCCTCGCACGGTGGGCCGCTATGAGGACAAGGATATCATCTGCACCAAGGGCAAATTCGGTCCGTACATCAAGTTCGGGGACAGGAACATCAGCCTCCCGAAGGGCAAGAACCCGACGACAATCAGCCTCGAGGAGTGCGTGAAGATAATTACCGACTCGCTGAACAGGCCGGCGAAGGAAATCATCCGGGAGTTCGACGGGGATATAAAGATTATCAACGGTACATATGGACCGTACATCAAGTGCGGCGACAGCAATTACAGGATACCGAAGGGAACGGACGCATCCCTTCTTACGGAGGAAGAGTGCAGGACGATAATATCCGAAGGCACGGCAACGAACCGCGGAGGACGGAGGGGTACGGCAAAGGCATCGTCGGCCGGAAGCGCCAAACGTTCAAAAAGTAAAAAACAATAGAAGATGACACCTCAGATTATCGACAAGACGGATCAGAAGATTCTGAGCCTGCTCGTGAAAAACGCCAGGATGCCGTTTCTCGAAATTGCCCGTATATGCGGAGTTTCGGGTGCGGCCATACACCAGCGCGTGAAGAAACTTGAAGCAAACGGCGTGATCACAGGGTCACGGATACTCGTAAAGCCCCAGGCCCTGGGCCTGAACGTATGCGCATTCATGAGCGTTTCCCTGTCCGAGGCGAACAAATACCCTCAGGTCATCGAGGCGTTCCGGAAGATTCCGGAGATTGTGGAATGCCATTTCGTAACAGGCAAGTACACTCTGATGGTCAAAATCTATTGCCTTGACAACGACCACCTTATGGAGGTACTCCTGAATACGATACAGAAAATCCCTTATGTCCAGTCCACGGACACCCAGATTTCCCTCGAACAGGCCATAGAGCGCCAGGTATGGGTGAAGGGATACGGCGGAGCCGACCTACCTGATGGAGGATATCAGGGCCCTGCAGAGGACTAGGTCGTCCGGCGTCGTTATCTTGAGATTGAAACGCTCGCCTTCGACATAACGGACAGTGACACCGGCGGCTTCCGCAACGGAAGCATCGTCGGTGAAACTTGTATCATAGGGACGCCTGTAAGCCTCCTTCAGAAGCTCGGAACGGAAGACCTGGGGAGTCTGTACGGAGAGAAGGCGGGAGCGGTCCACCCTTTCACCGTCCAGGGACTTTATCGTATCCACCACCGGAACGGCCGGGACGGCTGCGCCACAGCTTTCGGCAGCACTCCAGAGCCTTTGGACCAGATCTGCGGAGACAAGGGGGCGGACAGCGTCGTGAATGGCGACCAAAGCCCCTTCAGGAACCTTGGAAAGTCCGTTTCTGACCGAATGGAAGCGGGTAATCCCACCGCTTACAAGGGTCTGGCGGAGATTGAAGTTGTGGGAGTAGCAGTATTTCTTCCAGTATTCCCTGTGTTCTGCCGGAAGTACCACGATGACATCGAGTCCTGGATCCGCCTCGAGGAAACGCTCGAGGGTGATCTGCAGTATGGCCTTGCCTCCGATTTCCAGAAATTGCTTCGGCAGCTCAGCACCCATGCGGGTACCGCTGCCTCCGGCCATCACCATAAGGTATCTTTTTCTCTCCATGCCAAAACATTATTGGGCAAAGTTAGGGAATATGACAGAAATCCTGAGATTTTTTCGTACTTTTGGGCGATTATGTAAACTGAGCAGACAAATGGCATTTTCTTTCTTGACACAAGAGCTCGCAATCGATCTGGGTACCGCAAATACCGTGATTTTCCAGGACGACCAGATCGTTCTCGACGAGCCAAGCATCGTGGCGTTGGATACGAGTTCAGGCAAGTGCCTTGCATTGGGCCAGAAGGCAAAGATGATGCATGAGAGGACCAACCCCGGCATCAAGACCGTCCGCCCCCTCAAGGACGGCGTAATAGCGGACTTCAACGCCGCGGAACTTATGATTCGCGGTTTCATCAAGCAGGTAAACAGCAAGCACAGGTCGATCTTCAACCCAAATCTCAAAATAGTCGTCGGCATTCCTTCAGGAAGTACTGAGGTGGAAATCAGGGCTGTGCGCGACTCCACAGAACACGCAGGAGGACGCGACGTCTATCTGATATTCGAGCCTATGGCGGCAGCCCTCGGAATCGGCCTCGACGTGGAGGCTCCTAGAGGCAACATGGTGGTCGACATAGGAGGCGGCACGACCGAGATTGCAGTCATCTCCCTTGGCGGCATAGTGGTTCAGGACAGCATCAGGACCGCGGGAGATGCCCTCACCAAGGACATTCAGGACCACCTCCGCCAGCAGCACAACATCAAGGTCGGCGAGATAACCGCAGAGAAGATAAAGATTGCCGTTGGTGCGGTGATTCCCGATCTGGACGGCGAGGACATTCCGGAACCATACATCGTGAAGGGTCCTAACCTTATGACGGCACACCCTGTGGAGGCAAGCATAGGCTATCAGGAAATCGCCCACTGCCTCGACAAGACCGTTGTGAAAATTGAGAATGCCATAATCCACGCCCTCGAGCAGACTCCTCCGGAGCTTTACTCGGACATAGTGGAGACCGGCATTTTCCTCTCCGGAGGAGGAGCCCTGCTCAGGGGTCTGGCCCGGAGGCTTACGGAAAAGGTCAACATTCCTTTCCACGTCGCCGAGGACCCGCTCAGGGCCGTGGCCCGCGGAACCTGCCTTGCGCTCAAGAATACGGCAAACTACTCGTTCCTGATGAGATAGGATGTCAGGCAGGAAAAACATAGGGATATTTTTCTTCAATGCGGCTATCTTCATTCTTCTGGAGATAGCTGCATTGGGCTTATTGTCACACTCGGGAACCCTCCAGCATCAATGGTTCTTCAGGGGCTTCAATGCCGTCAACTCCGTCTTCTGGGGAACCGGAGAAACCATAGGGAGCTATTTTTCACTGAGGAAGCAGAACGACGATCTCGCAAGGGAGAATTTCGAGCTGGTGCAGGAACTGCGCGCCTACAGGGAATCGGACAGGGATCTCGGCTCCATGGATTTCGAGACTGTCGGAAATTTCACCTACATACATTCCGTCATCACCAAGCACGGCGCAGGGAAACAGCACAATTACCTCATCCTTAACAAAGGCGCAGATGACGGAGTTCTCAACGGGTCCGGCGTCATCACCCCGGACGGCATAGTCGGCATCGTCGACGGAACCAGCAGGCAGTACTCCCACGTGATGTCCTTCCAGAATGCCGACATGGTCATAAGCGCAAGGATAGGACGGGATGGCACGGTAGGACCTCTCAGCTGGGACGGCATCAGCGGAAGGGGTGCCCTGCTTAAGGAAATACCTCTCAACAACCCTTTCGAAGAGGGTGACACGGTATACACGAGCGGATTCTCCTCGCTCTTCCCTTCCGACATTCCCCTCGGGGTGCTCGGCGAGAGCCGCATAGTGAACGGTTCTTCATTTGAAATCAAGGTCAGCCTCTTCCGGGACATCAGCGACACCAGATATGCCACCGTGGTCATCAACAACGACACGGAAGAGATAACAGAATTGGAGGAGGGCGTTCAATGAAGAGCAATGTAAATTCCTGGAGCCTTTTCGTCTGTCTTCTGGTCGTTCAGCTCGTGATATCCAATTATGTGAATCTGAGCCCTTTCATCTCGCTGACCATACTTCCTGCGATGATGATGTGTACGCCTATGTCCATGCCGACGGCATGGGTCATGGCAGTCGCCTTCCTGACCGGAATCTCCACCGACCTTCTCACAGCCGGCGTCGTCGGACTGAATGCCGTCTCCCTTGTGCCGGTGGCTGCTGCAAGGAATTTCATCGTGACACTTGTCTGCGGCAACGAGGTCGTGGAAAGGGGCAGCGACTTCAATTTCAAAAAGTACGGAGCCCTGAAGGTGATTACTGTCACCCTGCTTTCGCTCGCCCTGTTCCTGGCGATATACATCATTGCGGATGCTGCGGGAACAAGACCATTCTGGTTCAATCTCTGCCGCTTCCTCTGTTCTCTCCTCTGCGACCTTGTACTCTGCCTGCTCACGGTTAGAATACTCAACCCGAACGACAGGAGGTAGTATGAAATTCGAGCGCCACAAAAGACTCCTCATCGGCCTTGCCATCACCGCCGCCGTACTCGTAATCAGACTGTTCTGCATCCAGGTTCTGGAAGGCAGCTACAAGGACCTTTCCAACGCCAACGCAATGGTCCATGTTCCCGTCTATCCCACCAGGGGACTTATCCTGGACAGGAACGGGAACATACTTGTGGGCAACAAGATGTGCTACGACATAATGGTTACTCCGGCAGAAGTGAGGGAAGCCTTCGACACTGCAGCCTTCTGTTCCATCTTCGGTGTATCCCGGGAGTTCATGAGGGACAAGTTCAAGGAGTACCGCATGTACAGGAAAAAGATAGGTTACCGCAGTCTCGTGCTGATAAAGCAGGTGGAGCCGGAGACCTATATGAAATTCGCCGAGATGGCGATGAAATTCCCGGGCTTCAAGGGACAGGCAAGGACCATACGTCAGTATCCCTACAATGCCGGAGGCAACCTCCTGGGCTATGTTTCGGAGGTGGACCAGGCTTACATAGACAAGAATCCCGGAGAGTACAGACCGGGTGACTACGCCGGGAAGACGGGCATCGAAGCCGCAAGAGAGAAGGAGCTGAGGGGCATAAAGGGCGACCGTATCTATCTAAGAAACAACAAGAACCAGATTGAAACCAGGTACATGGACGGAGAGATGGACATCGAGGCCGTCCCCGGCAAGGACGTAGTCACGACCATAGACGCGGAACTCCAGAACTACGGGCAGCGCCTGATGAAGAACAAGGTGGGCTCGCTGGTGGCAATCGAGCCGGAGACCGGCGAAATACTCACCCTTGTGTCAAGCCCCGGCATAGACGTGGACATGCTCGCGGACATTGGAAAATACTATGAACAGATATCCCGCAATCCGTACAAGCCAATGTTCAACCGCGCAGTCCAGGCTTCATACCCTCCCGGCTCGGTGTTCAAGCTCGTCAACGGACTGATAGGTCTGCAGGAGGGGGTGCTCACCCCGGCCACGATGTACGGATGCTCGATGGGCTACCACTTCGGAAAGAACAAGCTGGGCTGCCACGCCCACAAATCCCCCATCAACCTCGAGGAGTCCATCATGATGTCCTGCAACGCGTACTACTGCTATGTGCTCAAGAGCATCATAGAAAACAGGAAATACGAATCAATCGAAGAGGGCTTCAACAAGTGGAACGAGTATGTACACAGTTTCGGCTTCGGCGAGAAACTCGGCAGCGACTTCCCTTCCGAACTGGGCGGCAACATACCGACAGCCGAATTCTACAACAGGCGCTACGGGCGCGGACACTGGAAGGCCAACACGGTGATTTCCCTGTCCATAGGCCAGGGCGAAATAGGCTGTACCCCGCTCCACCTCGCAAATCTGTGCGCGACGATAGCGAATCGCGGATATTATCGTATCCCTCACATAGTCAAGGACTCCGAGGGCATAGAGATTGATCCGAAATACCACGAGAAGCATTACACCATGGTCGATACCACCAATTTCCAGAAAATCATCGGAGGTATGTGGAGAGCCGTCAACAGTGCTCCCGGCACTGGCGGAACCGCATGGGTCGCAGCCGTGCCGGGGCTGGACATATGCGGAAAGACCGGTACTGCACAGGTGCCGAGGGGCAGGGACAATTCCGTGTTCATCTGCTTTGCCCCGAAGGATGACCCGAAGATTGCCGTGGCCGCCTACGTGGAGCACGGAGGATTCGGTGCCACCTACGCCGCTCCCATCGCATCCCTGCTCGTTGAGAAATACCTCAACGGGGAGATAGAGGAGGGAGCGAGGAAAGACCTTGAACAGAGGATGCTCACAAGCGCCCTCATCAATGCCAACATCACCAAATGATAAGGGGAGACAACAGAGGACGCGGATTCGTCAAGACGGTGGACTGGGCTCTCATCGCCGTTTACCTGCTGCTCGTTCTGATCGGCTGGATGAACATATATTCGGCATCCTACAGTCCCGAAACGGTGTGGTACGACTTCGCCGGCAGAAGCGGAAAGCAGCTCGTCTGGATAGCCGGCGCCATAGGCCTCGGCGCCCTTATACTCTTCGTCATTCCTCCTCGGCTGTACGAAACCATCGCCGGGCCTGTATATGTGGTGATGCTGGTACTGCTGGTTGCCGTCATATTCCTCGGAACCGAACACAAGGGCTCCAATTCCTGGTTCAGTTTCGGACCCGTGAGCTTCCAGCCGGCCGAACTTTCGAAAATATCGACATCCATGATGCTGGCGGCATTCATGGGCCGGTACGGATACCGCATGAACTCGACAAGGGATCTGCTGGTCACCCTGGGCATACTGGCGCTGCCGATGCTCGCGATACTGATGGAAAACGAAACCGGGTCCATGCTCGTGTACATAGGATTCGTGTTCATGCTCTACCGGGAAGGGCTTTCGGGCTGGATCATCGCCCTCGGCGCCCTTATTGTCGTCGTGTTCATAGTGACTCTGACCAAGTCTCCTTTCTCCGCCATACTTCTGGCAATGACAGCAATAACCCTCTGCAACGAAATAAGATGCGGGAGGCTCAAAAGATGGTTCGCCGTGTACTTCCCGATACTGATACTGCTTATTGCCTATGCAGTGGTGTGGTACAAGGTCTGCGATGTACGTCCGGACTGCCTTTTCTCGCAGTTCAAGCCCATCTATATTCTGATTCCTTTCCTCGTGGCCCTCTGTCTGGCCTATCTCATCATGGGATTCAGGAATATCAGCAATTTCAGGCTGCTTTCCATAGGAGCTCTTGTCGCCTGTGTGATAATGAGTTTCTCTGTGGAATTCATTTTTGCCAATGTGCTGCAGGAACACCAGAGAAAGAGAATAGAGGTTCTTCTCGGGATGACCGAGGATCCTTCGGGAGTCGGTTATAACGTGAGGCAGTCGATGATTGCCATAGGCTCCGGAGGCTTCTTCGGCAAGGGCTACCTGAACGGCACCCAGACCACCTACGGCTTTGTGCCGGAACAGAGCACCGATTTCATCTTCTGCACAATAGGCGAGGAATGGGGCTTCTTCGGAGCGACACTTGTCATACTGCTCTATGTCTTCCTGATATGGAGAATACTTCGCGCAGCCGAAAACAGCCGCGAGGGATTCACTCGCATATACGGTTACTGCGTGGCCTGCTGCTTCTTCATGCATCTTGTCATCAACATAGGTATGACCATAGGTCTGATGCCTGTCATCGGCATCCCTCTGCCTTTCCTCAGCTACGGAGGTTCCTCCCTGTGGTCCTTCACGATAATGCTGTTCATATTCATCGCACTCGTGAGAAATGAAAGGAGGTTCTTCTGATGAGATACTTCGGCTCACTGTTTCGCGCGGCCTTCGTCTGCGCAGGCATACTCGCCGCCGTGGCGGCGGGGACGGGGCCCGTCTGCGCTGAAAACTCCGCCTGGATAGAAAATATGAACAGCGGCTCCGGACTGGCGGAAAGCGGCAAGGCTTACAGCGGCAAGGAGGACAAGGGGAGGAATGGAAGAAAGGCAAGGAAGCTGGCACCGGCGGAGGAGGAAAGCCAGCAGACGGGCAGCAGGAGGCAGAGGATATCCCTATCCCTGGACCTTGCTGCGCTGAGGGACTCCATAAGCGCGATGGAACAGCGCAACCTTGCCGACCTGAAGAAGGAACTGGACAGGGCCGATTCCGTGGCGTATGACTCCCTGATGAGAGCCTTTGCTGCAAAGACGAGGATAAGACCGGTCTTCAACCCTTCGAGCGGAAGCTATCTCGGGGATCTCGCCGTGAGCATAGCCTACGAACACCTCGGCAAGCCTTACAGATGGGGCGCCGAGGGCCCTGAGGCCTTTGACTGCTCCGGCTTCGTGATGTACTGCTTCCGCCAGCTTGGATACAGGCTTCCGCGAACCTCGAGGGAGATGTACAGGGAAGGGGCGGCTGTGGAGATTCCGGAACTTAAGAAGGGAGACCTCGTGTTCTGGAGCGGCAGGAGGGGTTCCGTCGGAGCCACGATAGGGCACGTGGGCATAGTCGCTGACGTGGATTACGACAGGGGCTTCTTCTATTTCATACACGCCAACAGCGGTGGCGGCGGAGTGACTGTCTCCCGCAGTGACGAAAGGTATTTCCTCCTCCATTACAAGGGCGCAAGAAGGATTGTCCCCCTTGACAAGAACTGAATGAAAGAAAACACAATAATATGACAAGCAGGATAAGAAAGATCGAGCTCTGGCCGGAAGGACAGCTCAAAATCGAATGGGTGAGGCATCATATGCCTCTTCTGAACTCCATAGAGGAACAATTCGGCAGGGAACTCCCCTTCAAGGGCCTCAAGGTGGCCCTTTCCGTACACCTCGAGGCAAAGACGGCATATCTGTGCAAGGTGCTCGCCGCCGGCGGGGCGCAGATGTATGTAACCGGATCCAACCCCCTCTCCACCCAGGACGACATTGCCGCTGCCCTCGTACACGACGGGCTGAACGTTTTCGCCTGGTACGGGGCGACGGCGGAAGAGTATCAGGAGCACTGCCGTGAGGTCATCAAAGTGGGTCCTGACATAATTGTCGACGACGGCGGCGACCTCGTGAACCTCATACACAGCGAGTATCCCGAACTCCTCGACTCGGTGATAGGGGGCTGCGAGGAGACCACCACGGGCATACTGCGCCTTATGCGCATGGACAGGGAAGGAAAGCTGCGCTTCCCTATGATGCTGGTCAACAACGCCGACTGCAAGCATCTCTTCGACAACCGTTACGGCACGGGACAGTCCGTATGGGACGGCATCAACCGCACGACCAACCTCATAGTGGCGGGCAAGACCGTCGTCGTGGCCGGTTACGGATGGTGCGGAAAGGGCGTGGCGATGAGGGCCAAGGGCCTCGGTGCCGAGGTCATAGTCACTGAGGTCGATCCTGTCAAGGCAATAGAGGCCGTGATGGACGGTTTCAAGGTGATGAAGATGCGCCAGGCTGCGGCTCTGGGCGACATATTCGTGACTGTCACCGGCTGCGACGCGGTGATATGTACCGAAGATTTCCTCCGTATGAAGGACGGGGCGATATGCTGCAACGCCGGACATTTCGACTGCGAAGTCGATGTCGCCGGGCTCAAGGCGATGGCAAAGGAGGTCAGGGAGGCGAGGAAGAACATCACCGGCTACCTTCTGGAAAACGGGCGCCGCATATACGTACTCGCGGAGGGAAGGCTCGTGAACCTCGCCGCCGGGGACGGGCATCCGGCTGAAATCATGGACATGTCATTCGCAATCCAGGCCCTGAGCGCCCGATATCTCGCAGAGCACAGGGACAGCATCAGCCGCATTCCGGGAAAGATGGTGAACGACGTTCCGAAAGAGATAGACAACAGCGTTGCAAGGCTGCGTCTTGAGGCCTGGGGATACGAAATAGACGACCTCACTCCGGAACAGCGGAAATATCTTTACGGGGATTGAATCCCGGGGAGACGGCAAGAAATAAGAATCTCCGGCCGCCACCCGTTCTTTGTATTTTTAAATTCTTTTACATAGATTTGTTGTCCCGGGGTTCTGGAACGGCTCTTCAGCGTGCGGTTTTCCAGAGTCCCTGAAACGGACTTAACGGTAGTGTATGTTCAGGAAAATTGTCACCATATCCCTATTGCTTCTGGCCGGGTCATCGGCCTTCGGTCAGAAACAGAACCGGGCAACAATCAGCGGAACCGTGGTTTCTGCCGCTGACGGCAAGGCCATGGACTTCGTGAGCGTCGTCGTGAAGCCGTCGGAGCTGTACAGCGTAACCGACAGGGAAGGTCGATTCAGCATAGGGAATATCCCTTCGGGCAATGTCTCCCTCTCCGTCCAGTACTTCGGAATGGAAACCATAGACACCACCTTCTATGTAAAGAACGGCGGGCGCTATGAGTTGGAGTTTGCGATGAAGGAGTCTTCCTTCAGGCTTGACAACGTGGTGGTCGTGGCAACCGGCAGCAAAGCCGGCAGCAGCACGGCCTCCAACATCTCCCGCCAGGCCATGGACCACATACAGTCCGGTTCCCTGAAGGATGTTATGGCCCTGCTCCCGGGAGTTGCCGTCTCCAACCCGTCTCTCTCAAAGGCCCAGGCCCTGAACATAAGGACGCTCTCCGTGCAGAGCAGCGACGGAAAACTTTCCTCAAGTGCGAGCATGAACAGTCTCGGAACTGCCGTCATCGTCGACGGAGCTCCGCTTTCCAACAATGCCAACATGCAGGTGCTGTCCCCCTCGATGGTGGGAAACTCCACCCCTGAAACCGGCGGAGCCTCCCCTACGGCGGGAGTGGACGTAAGGGCCCTGTCCACCGACAACATCGAATCCGTCGAGGTCATACGAGGCATCCCATCCGTTGCCTACGGCGACATGACTTCCGGAGTCGTGGTGGTTAAGTCACGCGCGGGCAAATCGCCTCTGAACATCAGGTTCAAAACCAATCCGAACATCTACCAGCTGTCTGCCGCCAAGGGCTTCGGCCTGAGAGGGGACGGCGGAGACCTCAATGTATCAGCGGATTACGCGTATAATCTAAATTCCCTTACCAAGTCTTTCGCCTCCTACCAGAGGGCATCCCTCAAGGGTCTCTGGTCCATTATGCCAGGTCAGAAGACCTCGGTAAACACCGCGCTTACCCTCAACTACGGATATGACAGGACCAAGCTGAATCCCGACGACGAGAAGACCCATACCCAGTCCAAAGCCACGGACCTGGGCATAAGCTTCAACAACAACGGAAACTGGAACGCCGGTCTGGGCTGGTTCCGTTCCCTGGACTGGACGGCGTCGTTCACCTTCACGAACAAGGACTCCCACTACGAGTCCCTCGCCACCAATGCGCTGAACCTCTATTCCACCGCGATGGAGGACGGCATGGTCTATACCAACATTGCGGGCCTGCAACTGAATGACGCCGACGGCAACAGGATAACCAACGTTTCCGAGGATTCTCCAGTGACCGGCCGCGTGCTCCCTTACAGCTATCTCTACCAGTACGACATCTTCGGCAAGGAACTGAACGGCTTTGCGAAAATCAACGCCCGCCTGGGAAAATCCTGGGAGAAGGTAAATGAGAGGATTCTGGTCGGAGCCGATTACAAGACGGACGGAAACCTGGGAAAGGGAGCGGTCTATGATGACGCAACCCCTCCTTTCCGCACGACCAACATGTCCTCCGGATACAGGAGAAGACCTTACTACGACATCCCTTTCATACATCAGATAGGTCTTTACGCCGAGAATGTCTTCGACTGGACCTTCGCGGGGAGGAAACTTGCCGTGACTGCGGGAGTGCGCTTCGACTGGGTTAATTCCCTCACCTCAGTCGCTCCGCGTATCAATGCATCCATCGATATCTTCCCAGAGGTTTTCACGCTTCGCGGAGGCTGGGGCATCACCTCGAAAGCTCCGACAAGCCTGTACCTCTACCCCAACTACGCATATCAGGACCTCGTCAACTACAACGGCATGAGCTCGTCCATTCCGGAAGAGGAGAGACTGCTCGTCGCCACAACGAGAGTGTACGACACGAGGAACTACAATTTGGAAATAGCCAGGAACAGAAAGGCCGAGATAGGGTTCGACGCCCTCATAGCCGGAAGGTTCAGGATATCAGTCACCGCTTTCGACGAACTGATGAACAACGGCTACACCTTCTCCATCACTCCGGAGAGCATCAAGTGGACCCAGTATCAGCAGTACGAAGTGGCGTCAAAAAATCCCGGCGGCATACCTACTCTCAAGGCGGGGACCACATACAACACCTTCTTCACCTACTATACTCCGACCAACAACCTGAGGATCTGGAACAGCGGTGTGGAGTATGAGATAGATCTGGGAAGATTCGATGCTATAAGGACCTCCTTTTACATCAACGGAGCCTGGATGAGGACCTCTACGACCTACCTCGGCAACACTTTCAGCACGAGGACGTCGACGGCCATAGAGAACCACATAGGAGTGTATGCGCCTGCAAAGTCGACCTCCTATGCGGAGAACCTCAACACCACCTTCAGAATCACCCACAACATCCCGAGGATAGGTTTTGTGGTGACCCTTACCGGCCAGGCCAACTGGTACTCGAAGTCCTGGGCCACCTACCGCAACGACGAGATGTTCGAAAGCTATATAGACTACAGGGACGGTCAGATCAAGCCTTTCGATCCTTCGAAGAAGGACGATCCGGAGTTCTCATACCTCTTCCCTACCCTGAGCGACAGCCGTTTCATAGTCGACAAGGTGTTCCCGACCTTCCTTCTGAACCTCAACCTCACCAAGGAAATAGGAGAACTCCTGACGGCCTCGTTCTATGTCAACAACGTGTTCAATTCACGCCCTATCTGGAAACCTGAGGTGGGAGAGACGAAGGAGCTCGGCATTCCTATCTTCTTCGGTTTCGAACTCAAACTGACCATCAAGTAAAACAACCAACAAATATGTACAAAGACATGAAAAAGTATTCGTTGATTCTTGCCGCTCTGGCCATTCTCGGAGCCGCAAGCGTGTCCTGCGACAAGGTCGGAGGCACAAAGAGCATTTCCGTATCGGCAGTCATATCCGAGGAAGGCATAGCAGAGGAACTTCCAAGGCCTGACAGCTATGACGTGACATTTACCAACACCACTACGATGCAGTCCGTGACCGTCAAGAGCGAGAACGGAATTGCAGTGGCTACCGGCATCATCCCGGGCATCTACAACATTTCGGCGGCAGGAAGCGCGGTCGAGGGCAGCTACAGCTATTACTATGCGGGTTCGGCCCAGGGAGTAAGCCTGCTCAAGGACAATGACAACGCAACCGTAACCGTCGTTGCCAGCAAGGAGTCCGCTCTCATCCTCAAGGAAATATATTACACGGGATGCAAAGTGACCAAGGAAGTAGACGGGGAGACGACCGAGAACAACTATTTCCGCGACCAGTTCTACGAGATATACAACAACAGCCCTGAAACTGTCTATGTGGACGGACTGTGCTTTGCCATACAGCTTTTCGCCTCCTATGACTACTCGATAGTATACGATTTCGATATCGAGAACAAGGACAACTATGTGTTCACCCAAAACGTATGGCAGATTCCAGGCGACGGCACCAAGTATCCTCTTAAGCCGGGCGAGTCCATCGTTCTTGCACAGTGGGCTACTGACCACAAGGCTGCGGATCTGACTGCAGGCCAGTCTCCTGTTGACCTTTCCGGAGCTGAGTTCGAATTCTTCATCAAGGCCGGACCTGTATGGGGAGCAACTCTTACCGACGGAGACGCCGTCAATCTTGAAAGGGTATCGAATGCAATGGGCTACCCGGGCATACAGTATCTTACCTCTACCTCCGGATGCAACTATCTGATCTTCAAGCCGAGCCAGCCTGTCAGAACTTCAGACTACATCGTTCCAACAAACGACACGCCTACTGTAAACAACTACGCAATTGAGATTCTCCGCTCCGACATTATCGATGCTGTACAGGCAATTTCTGGCGAGGACGCAGTACAAAACATCGGAATGCCTTCTTCTCTCGACGCAGGCTACATCTGGTGCTCGAACGACTATTCCGGAGAAAGCATCAGCAGGAAGGTCAAGGAAACTCTCGCAGACGGCCGCGTGGTATATCAGGACACCAACAACACCAGCAACGACTTCGTTCTGAACAGCACTCCTGAGATAAGGCGCGGAGGCGCAAAGGTTCCTTCCTGGAATACCTGGATCAAGTAAGTAATCTTCAATGATGAAAGTGAGAATCACCCTTACAGCCGGTTTCCTGCTGCTTGCCGCAGCAGGAAACCTGTTTGCGGAAAACGCAAAGCCTTCCAGCCCCGCAATGGTGGAGACCACGCTCAGAAATACGCTGTGGTTCGGCACCGAAACCGCGGCAGGACTCGCCTTTTCTCCGCTGAAAGCCCACAATGTGCTCGACCTGAACTACACGGGGAAATTCGGTGAGTATGCCCGTGCCCAGGACGCAGTGACATCCAACGGAATCAGCGTATCGACAAGCGGCGCCCTGATGCTGGGAAAATTCAACCTGTGGGGTGAGTTCTCCTTCAACAATCTCTTCGAGAAGGGCGCAAGATTCAACTGCATCCGTTATGAGGTGCCGGAGAATATGCCCTATTATTTAGCCGACAGTTTCCAGAGCGGATGGAACCGCCAGGAGTACGATCTCTCCCTCAAGGGAGCCTCGCCTGTACTTTGGGACCACGTTTCGTTCGGACTGTCGGCCGAATATCTCACACGTGTGGGTGCAAAACAGAAGGACCCCCGCTGTGAGACATACAATTATCAGATAAAGGCCGTGCCATCCCTTGCCATAGGTCTCGGCGGCGGGCACGTGCTCGGAATCAACGGCTTCTTCCGCTATGGACACGAAAGGTCGACACCATCCATCAACAACGCAATGGTGGACCAGAAGGTGTTCATAACCACAGGCCTGGGTGAGTACATACTGGGAAAGGTGGGCGGAAATGACGGCCAGAAAACCTGGTTCTACCGCGACTACGAATACGGCGGCGGCATCCAGTACTCCTACGAGGCGGACGTGAAGCTCCTGCTCAATGCGGATTTCCACATGGACAGGGAAGACGCCACCACCGCCCCGAAACTTCTCAAACGCATGGGTACGTCAAAGGAGATGAACATCTCCGGAGATTTTACTGCCCTTTTCGGCAACTGCCTGTCAGACAGGCTCAAGGCAGCAGCAGAATACTCAACGACCAAGGGTATCGAATATGTACAGAGCCTCAACACCGAAGCTTTCAACCAGAGATGGGAGGTCATTAGCGAGAATGAAATGAGCAACTTCCGCTTTATGGAAGTGTCTCTGAGCTACGACCATCTCTTCGGAGCCACCGGAGATGGTGATTATGACTGGAAGGTCCTTGGGGAACTGTCATATATGTCCAGGAACTACAGCTACAACCTGCCTCTGTCCACCTTCGACGCCTCATCTCTCTATGCCGGGGCAGGAGGCTGCTGGAACGGAAAATTCGGCAAGGCCGACCTGCTGGTCAGCGCCAAGGCCGGCTATTCCAAGGCCCTTTCGGGAGAGTATCTCTACGGGGGCACCAAAGGAGATGCAGAACTTCAGAATCTCTACCTCCATGACATAGCCTTTTACGGCACAGACAACCTGAGGACAAACGCGGGAATCACCTGCACCGTACACGCCCGCAAGACTCATTTCCGCATTGGAATCCAAGGAAGCTATATCCTCCCTTTCGGGCTGAAGACGGACAAGATTCTGTGCTCGTCCACTTTCGGAATCATATTCTAAACATACATATATCGTGAAATTTACAGGCAAACTCACCACTTTGCTGCTTCTTTCCGCATGCTCCCTCCAGATATGCGGCGCCCAGCGCAGAACCTTCGCCATCGTGATTGACAGCGAAAGCCTTTCCGCCTGCTCTCAGGAGGTTGAGGCATACAGAAGCGCCGTCTCCGACGAAGGGCCTCTCGGAGTAGTCCTGTCTGCCGACTGGGATTCTCCCGAACAGGTCCGTGACAGCCTCCTCCACTATTACAGGAACGCTTCCCTCGAGGGCGCCGTGTTCATCGGGGACATCCCGATTCCCATGATAAGAAAGGCCCAGCACCTGACCTCGGCCTTCAAGATGAGCGAGAAACACCCTATGAGGGACTCCTCCGTTCCGTCAGACCGTTTCTACGATGACTTTGATCTGAAGTTCGATTTCGTCTGCAGGGACAGCATACAGACGGAACTCTTCTACTATGAACTTTCTCCCGGCTCGCCGCAGAACATCACTTCCGACATATATACAGGAAGAATAAAACCGAGCGGAAAATATACGGACAAAAACTCTGAGCTGAAGGCCTACCTCCGGAAGGCTGTCGAATACAAGCTACTACTCAGAACAAGGCCTGAAGACTGCATCGCCGACAGGCTCTGTTCCTATACCGGCGACGGCTCGTTCTCCAACAGTCTGATAGCATGGAAGGACGAGACCATAACCCTTGCGGAGCAGTTCCCTCAGGCTGACCCTTCTGCGGACGGCATGAGATTCTATCTCTTTGCGATGCAGCCTTATATGAAGGAGACCATGCTCGCGGAAATAGCAAGGGAAGACCTTGACATCGTTCTTTTCCATGAACACGGAATGCCCGAAAGACAATACCTTACCGGAACTCCTCCGGCTGAGGACCTCGATGGGTATTACAATACCGGACGCTATCTCGCGAGGGCTGCCGTACGCACGCGCCTTCGCTATGGGGACAGCCCGGAAGAGGCCATGGCCTCGGTGATGGAACGCTACGGCCTGGATTCTTCCTGGGTATGCGACAGCTTCGACCCCGAGGTGGTAAAGGCGGATTCACTCGAGGATCTGCGCACAGGCATAGTGCTTGATGACATACAGAAGACAGCGCCGAACGTAAGGCTCGCCATCTTCGATGCCTGCTACAACGGGGACTTCCGCGAGGAGGACTGTGTTGCATCAAGGTATGTGATGTCACCGGGCAAGTCCATAGCGGCAGTCGGCAATTCAGTCAACGTGCTCCAGGACAAGTCCTCATCCGACCTGCTCGGCATGCTCGGTTGCGGCTACTGCGTGGGCGAGTGGCTCAGGCAGGTCAACATCCTGGAATCCCACATACTCGGAGACCCTACCTTCCGTTTCGCCCGCTCGTGCGAAGCCGAACTCCCGGATACCCACAACGGGGACATCGAATACTGGAAAAGACTTGCCGGAGCCGGCAACTGTCCGGATATCAGGGGCCTTGCACTTCACAGACTCTTCGACCTCGAATACGCCGATATGGCGGAACTGCTACTGGATACCTACAAAAGCTCCGACAGCTATATGCTGAGGCTGCAGTGCATGCATCTGCTCGCCCACTATCCAACGGAGGCGTACATGCAGCTGCTTACCCTCTCGGCAAACGACCCTTACGAATTCATACGCAGGAAGACCGCCCACTATCTCGGAAAGGTGGGGACTCCGGAGGCGGCACGCGTGCTCGCCGGCATGTACCTGCGCGACAGAAACGCCAAGAGAGTGTTCTTCAACATCACCATGGCGGCATCCCATTTCCCTGAAGGTATGTTCCTCGAGGCTTTGCACGATGCCGCAGAGGAGTCTGTCGACGAAGAGGGACGCGAAGCCCTGCTTAGCCAGGCTGCAAAGGAGATAGCCTCCCATGTGTCAATGATGAAGTCCACTGCAGCCCTCCTTGCTGAGAATCCGGTGAAAGTTGGAAGAAATGGCTTCTATATCTCCGGAATGAGGAACAATCCTTATCCTGTGCTTGCGCCCGGGCTTCTGAAGATTGTATGCAACCCTGCCGCCGAGACTGCTCTCAGAGTGCAGGCTACGGAAGTCCTCGGCTGGTTTGTAAGGGCCTTCAACCGTGGGGAAATAGCAGCCACGCTTGACGGGCTCAAGGCTTCGGAAAAGGATATGCCTACGGAGTTGAAGAATGAAATAACCAGGACAGTCGGCAGACTGTCGGATTACCTCAGAAAATAAGATGAAAGCATCATACACAGCCATATCTATTCTTGCGGCTTCGCTCCTGCTCGCAGCTCAGCCTGCGGTGGCCGGGCGCAGCGCAGAGGACGGAATACATATAGAGAAATGCTCTGCCAGGGGCGGCAGTTCCTTTGCCATCATTACGGACAGCGAAACCTACGGGGCCTGCCGGGAAGAACTGCACGCCTACAGGGATGTACTCGAACAGGAGGGGCTTGCAACCTACATCGCCCACTCAGAATGGAAATCCCCGGACCAGATAAAGGCTCTGATTGCCCGTCTTTATGCAGGCAAACCTGCGCTCGAGGGCGTAGTCTTCGTCGGGGATGTTCCTATTGTGATGGTCAGGGAGGCCCAGCACATGACCACGGCCTTCAAGATGAACGAACAGGAGTGGCCTATCTTCGAATCGAGCATGGCTTCCGACCGCTTCTACGACGACTTCGACCTGAGATTCGATTTCATCTGCAGGGACAGCCTGCGCAGCGATGTCTTCTACTACCGTCTTTCCGAAAAGGGCGCACAGCATCTTGACCCGGATATTTATTCGGCGAGAATGAAGGTGCCCGCAACGATGGACGGGGACAAGCACGCGATAATGCGCGCATATCTGCGCAAGGTTGTGGATGCACACCGGAATCCCGGCGTCCTCGACAGAATGAGATATTTCGCCGGACGCGGATACAACTCGGACTGCCTCACTCTGTGGCGGCAGAAGCCATTGGCTTTCAGGGAGAGTTTCCCTTACTGCTTCAGTACTGCTGACGGAAACTCCTTCCTCAACTTCAGGCAGCAGCCCGGAATGAAATACAGACTGCTGGAAGATCTGGAACGCAAGGGAACGGATTTCTTCATGTTCAGCGAACACGGGGCTCCGGAGATCCAGTACATCTCGCCGACATCGGTGGCCGAAAATCTGGATGAATGCGTGGATCTGCTGAAGAGAAGAATAGCGTCCATGTACAGGAAATACAGGGGAACCGAGGACGAAGAGGCCTTCATTCACGAGGCCCTGGACTCGCTCTTCCACATAGGAAGGGAGATGCTTTCGGATTCGTCCCTGACCGTACTGGCAGGCAGGGATTCTGCCGCAGCTGCTGACGCAGACATCTTCCTCGACGACATAAAGGGCATAAGAAGCAATCCGCGCATAATAGTCTTCAACGCCTGCTACAACGGTTCATTCCATAGGGAAGAGGGCTATGTCGCCGGCTGCCACGTTTTCGGAGAGGGAGACTGTGTGGTCGCGCAGGGCAACACCGTGAACGTCCTTCAGGACAAGTGGGAGGACAAGCTCATTGGCTATCTTTCCATAGGAGAGAGGGTCGGCATGTGGCAGAGGGAGAACCCTTATCTCGAGTCCCACCTGATAGGAGACCCGACCTTCCGTTTCCTCCCTCACGACGAAGCCGAAGCTCGGATTCTGGCAGAGCTCCACTCCCAGCTCATCTCAAGAAAGTGCGACACAGGGTACTGGCTCTCCTGCCTTGATTCCGACATGCCTGTTCTCAGAAGCGCGGGCGTAAGCCATCTTGCAAAGATTGGCAAGAAAGAATTTTCCGACAGGATTTTCAGAGTGTTCTTGAAAGACAAGTCGCCTGTGGTCAGGCTCCACGCACTGAATGCCCTCGCCGCCTACGGGGACGCGAACTTCAAGAAAGCCGTGGAACTCGGGCTCAATGACGGTTTCGAGCCTGTTGTCCGGACAAGCTGCTCTCTTGCTATGGCAAGCGGTGACTCAGCCCTCCTCCCGGCACTCGAGAAGGCGGCATCGCTGACACACATGATGAGGGTTTGCGACATGGTTGCTCCGAGAGCGATTTCAGTCATCAGCGGTGAGAAGGCAGGACGTCTGACGGCAACTGTCTCAGACAGTTCCGCACCGGCGCGCAGGAGAATAAACGCGATGCGCAACTTCCGCAACGACCGCTCCATTGCAGCCGTGGAGCCTCTTCTCGCAGTGGCGGGCTCTCCCGAGGAGGATGAGAACATCAGAAAGATAGCCTGCGAAGTCCTCGGATGGTATGTGCTTTCCGACGCTGCCCCGGACATAGTGAAGGAACTCAGGACCATAGCCAAGACTCAGAAAAAGACTCTCCCCGAGTCTGTCCGCAAAGAAATTGAAAAAACAGTCAAAAGGCTGACCAATATCTGATTGCATAATGAATAAGATTCATGTTCTGCTGGTACCGGCCCTGCTTGCGGTATCAGCCGTAAACTCAAGCGCACAGCATACGCTGATTCCTACTTACAGATGGAAGGCATCGGCTGACGTGGAGCTTCCTGCATTTGTGGACAACTCCCTGAGCCGGTATTTTCCACCTGTCATAGACCAGATGGGTGGCTCTTGCGCCCAGGCCTCATACATAGGATATATGTTTACATATGAGGTCAACCGCCTTCTCGACAGGGACGCATCCCTGCCGGAGAACAGGTTCAGCTACCTCTACACCTGGAACTTCATAAACGGAGGAGAGGATGAGGGGAGCATAGGAACAGACGGTCTGAACCTCGCTCTCCAGAACGGAGTGATAACTGAAAAGGACTTTCCGAAGCAGTACAGCGGATCTCAGTTCTACTGGGCAAGCGGATATGAGAAGTATTTCAACGGAATGCACTACAGAACTGACCATTTCGACGAGATAGAGGTGGTCGACGCCGAGGGCATAGAAACGGTCAAGAGGTATCTCTACGACAGGAACGAACCCGGAAAATGCGGGGGAATCGTGACCTTCTCCTCCCGGGCGGGAGAATGGACCTTCAACAACTCGTATTCAGGTCCGTCGGGAACGGGATACAGGTCCCTGCTCACGTCGCTCTCCCCGACAGGTGCGCACGCAATGACCATAGTCGGTTACGACGACCTCGTGGAATTCAACGCTCCGGACGGAAACGTCTCGAAGGGAGCATTCATAGTGACCAATACCTACGGGACCTTCTTCCACGACAATGGACGCTTCTATCTGCCATACTGGTTCTTCCTTCAGGAAAGAACGGGAGAACAGCTGAGCAAAACGGTGACCGGCGTGACTGTCAAGTATGTGGATCCTCTCATAGTGTTCAGAGTCGGGCTCGAGTACAGTTCCAGGGACGACATCTCCTTCAATTTCGGCGTGTCCGGAAGCAGCACCGACACCTATCCTCAGCACAATTATGTGGTTCCTATTGCCGAAAATCAGGGCGGTGATTACCCAATGAGGGGAAAATACGGGGATTCAGACATAGAGTTCGGCTTCGATTTCTCCTCGCATGTGGAGAAGATGGAGGGAATGGATGAACCCAACTATTTCCTCATTGTGCGCAGGGACATACGCGGCGAGATGAAGGGAAGCGGAAAGATGCTCTCCTTCTCGGTGTACGACTACCGCAAGGACAAGGACAAGCCTGTCATCCACACCTGCTACGAGGCAAAGGGCGTGGAACTCAAGGAGGGCAAGAATATCTTCAACGTATCCTCGGTGCCGCCTCCTCAGACATCCTGCTCGGCCGTCGAATGGCTCCAGACCATATCGAAGGAACCAGTTTCCGCTCCTTTTGTCGTAAGGACGGCAAAGGGACGGTTCGCAAAGATGAAACTGGACTCCTATGACCGCGAAGCCGGTACGATACAGCTCAAATATGTCTACAATCCGAATTCAAGCAGAAGGTTGAAATGAGAAACACAGTCAGAATATTCTTAGCTCTCATATTGGGCTCCGTGCTGCTTTCCTGCAATGGCGAAGGAAAGGGCGACGAGGCCCTGCGCGAAGGCGAAATCACAATCAGCGGCCTGTCCTCTGACAAATGGACCTACTTCTCCTTCGAAAAGGGAGAGGTCGTGGGACAGAGCGAGTTCCTTTCCGATGAGGAGGATGCGCTCTGGGCTGAAAGGCTGGACTGGGACATAGCTATATGCGGAGACTATATCAAGACAAACGGAGGAGATTCCGGAAAGGGTATGGGAGGCATACTCCGCGACCGCACATCCAATTTCCTGACCTTGGAAGAGGCGCCCGCAGACGGATACCTCGTTGATGAGGTCCGTATGGTCAAAAAATGACCGGTGCATAAGAACGGACCCGTCAAAGGGAGGCCGTCAGGACTGGTCAGAGGAAAGCCATCAGAGGGGCGAGGATGGCGGTGAGCTGATCGTTTTCGAGAAGGAAGCCGTCGTGGCCGAAGTTGGAGCTGACTTCCCTGAAATCCGCTCCGGGAATCATACCGGCAAAGACTTTCTGGTCAGCAAGAGGGAACATGCCGTCGGTGTCGATGGCAATGACCGTCGACTGCGCTTTTATTCCGGAGAGAGCCCTTTCCACTCCGCCTCTGCCTCTGCCGACATTGTGGCTGTCCACGGCATAGGTCAGATAATAGTAGGAATAGGCATCGAATCCCCTTCTGGTAAGCTTGAGACCCTGGTATCTCTCGTATGATGCCGCCCTGTCGGCGAAGATAACGTCTTCGTCGGTCTCCTGCTGGGTCAGGGCGTATCCGCGGAAGGTCCTGTAGGAAATCAGGGCCTGGGCACGGGCACATCGCAGACCGGCCTCTCCCCCGTGTATATCCTTGCAAGCCTCGAAGCCCGGATCGGCGAGCAAGGCCATCCTCTGGGCTTCCATCCCCGCCGTAACCCAAGGTGTCACTCTCGGGCAGGTGGCAACGAACACGGCCTTTCTTATCCGCTCCGGCTCCATCACCGCCCATTCGACGGCCTGGAATCCGCCTATGGACCCGCCAATTATCAGGTCTATGGACTCGATTCCGAGGGCCTTGCGCACAAGTATGGACGCATTGACCATATCCCTTACCGTCGTTTTCGGAAAATCCAGGAAATACGGACGCCCGGTCGAAGGGTTGAGCGAAGCGGGGCCGCTGGAACCGTAAGGGGAGGTCAGCATATTCACGCAGACGACGAAGAAGCGCTGCGTGTCGATAAGCTTTCCGGGGCCGACGAGTTCCGGCCACCAGTCCTCAGCATCGGAGTTGGCGGTCAGGGCGTGGCATATCCAGACGACCTTGTCGCCCGGAGCGTATCCCCTGTCCGAACAGCGGTACTCCACATCGATGGACGGAAGGACTCCTCCGGCTTCGAAATGGAATGGGGCATCTGTATGGAGAACGTGCGACTTCATCAACAAGGGAACTTATCCTATCACACCCTCGGAGATGAGGTATTCCGCAATCTGCACGGCATTGAGGGCGGCACCCTTCTTTATCTGGTCGCTGACGAGCCAGAAGGCGAGACCGTTAGGGTTGGAGATATCCTTGCGTATGCGCCCCACGAACACGTCGTCACAGTTCTCATGGAAGAGAGGCATTGGATAGACCTTGTTTGCGGGATCATCCTCGAGCTGGAGCCCCTTGCCGGTGCGGACAGCCTCCCTGAAGGCCTCGACGCTGACAGGCTCCTCGGTTTCAGCCCATATAGCCTCGCTGTGGCAACGCAGGCTCGGCACTCTCACGCAGGTCGCGCTTACCTCGCAGTCGGTGTGCATAATCTTCCTTGTCTCATTGTACATCTTCATCTCCTCCTTGGTGTAACCGTTGTCGGTAAAGACGTCGATCTGAGGAATGACGTTGAAGGCAAGTTGGTAGGCGAATTTCTCCACAGTGGGTTTCTCGCCCGCAAGCACCTGACGGGACTGTTCGAAGAGTTCCGCCATAGCCGCGGCTCCGGCTCCGCTTGCGGCCTGGTAGCTGCTCACATGGACACGGCGTATGTGGCTGATGTTCTCGAGAACTTGCAGGGCGACCACCATCATTATGGTCGTACAGTTCGGATTCGCGATTATATTGCGGGGACGTACGAGTGCATCCGCGGCGTTGCATTCCGGAACTACGAGCGGGACATCCGGGTCCATTCGGAATGCGCTCGAATTGTCTATCATTATCGCGCCGTGACGGGTTATCGTGTCAGCGAATTCGCGGCTGGTACCCGCTCCCGCGCTGGTAAAGGCCACGTCAACGCCCTTGAAATCATCGTTATGCTGAAGAAGCCTGACTTCGATTTCCTTTCCGCGGAACTTGTACTTCGTTCCTGCGCTCCTTGCACTTCCGAAAAGAAGAAGCTCGTCAACCGGGAAATTCCTTTCTTCGAGAACCCGCAGGAACTCCTGTCCCACGGCACCACTTGCACCTACTACTGCTGCTTTCATAAGATATCCTTTGTATAAAATATAGAACAACCGTCCGGCTGCGACCTGCAAACATATAAAAAAAGGATGATTTTCTCAATCAAAAGTTCATATCTTGGCACCATGGATTTCAAGGACTATGTGAGAGCTCTCGGCGACCTGATTCTTCCGCGAAACTGCACCGTATGCGGCAGCCCCCTCGCCATAAGGGAGAGGCAACTGTGCGGGGATTGTCTTTCCGACATTCCGCTTACCTATCACTGGGTCCTTCCCCACAACGCCATGGCTGACAGATACAACGGCCTAATCCAGCGGGACCTCGATGCGGCCTTTGTCGAAGGGGATGGCGGCGGAACGGCCGGAAGCGGCGGGAAGGCGCTGCCATATCAATATGCAGCCGCACTTTTCTTCTACCGCAGCGGGTCCGGGTACAGGAACATCACCCGCTCCCTCAAATACGGCGGGAATATCGAGATGGGACGGATAGCGGCAAGGATGCTCGGAGAAAGAATCACCGGAACCAGGGAGTTCGGCGATGTGGAGGCGGTGGTTCCAGTTCCCCTTCACTGGACACGACGCCTCAGCCGAGGTTACAACCAGGCGGAGGTCATTGCGGAGGAACTAGCCTCGGTCCTCGGGGTTCCCTGCATCGCGGGTCTGCTGGAAAGGACAAGGAGGACGAGGACCCAGACGAAGCTCGGGATAGGTGCAAAGGGCAGAAACGTGGAGGGAGCCTTCCGTGTCAACGGAAAGACCGCCGGAAGGGTCGCCTGCGGACGCGCGACCGGAGGGGCAGATATCGGATCCGGGCGTTTCAGACACATACTCGTCGTGGATGACGTGTTCACGACGGGGGCGACGGTAAACGAATGCCGCCGTGCACTGTGGCGCGCCCTGGGCAGCGGGGTGAGGGTCAGCGTTGCGACTCTGGGCTTTGTGGGAGAATGAACATATCCTCCATCGGGACGCGGTAGTATCTGTGCATCTCTTCGGCCACGAGAGAGTTGGCCACGCCTATCTTCCTTCCCTCACGCGAGGCTTTGCGTATCTCCCTGCGGCATATACAGTTGAGATAGTGTCTCCTGAGCCAGCTGAAATGGTCCGGATCATACAGGAAGGAGAGTGAGCTGAAATCTTCGATTTTCATTTCTTTAATCAAAAGGTTGCATCAGATTTGGATAAGATTCCCGCTATGTAATATGAAAAAAATAAGTTGCTTCAGATTTGAATAAGATTTCCGAGGTCAGATTTTCTTACGAAGAAGGAGCGTAGCCGTAGCTACGTGACTGATGAGGAAGGAAATATGGACCGGAAAGATATTCATAAGATGATGCAACTTATTTTTTGAAGATTACTATATTCCTGCGGGGTCTCAAAATTAGGGAATATCTTCGTATTTTTGGCCCTGGTTTATGTACAGAAAATTATCACTGCTTCTGCTTGTCTCTATCATCACCCTCTTCTCCGGCTGCTGGGTGAGCGCAGCTGCGCAGATTGCAAGTGCGGGAAAGCCTAACTTCGACAACGACATAAGGCTGATGCGCTTCAATTCCCTTCCCGACCACCATCTCCACTACGACGATTATCTGCAGTACTCCCCGGCCGTTCTGATGCTTGGACTGAAGGTCTGCGGATACAAGGGCCGCAGCGACTGGGGCAGAATGCTGGCTTCTGATGCATTCTCAGTCGCGATAATGGCGGGAAGTGTGAATGCGCTCAAATATTCGGTCAAGAGAATGAGACCCGACGGTTCGCGCAGGAATTCCTTCCCTTCGGGACACACGGCCACAGCCTTTATGGTCGCGGGCATGCTCAACCATGAATACGGATGGAGAAGCCCCTGGTGGGGATTCGCCGGATATTCGGTGGCGACCGTAACCTCCGTGGCAAGAATCTTCAATAACAGGCACTGGGCCAGCGACACCTTCGCCGGAGCCCTGATAGGAGTGGGGTCGACTGAACTCGGCTATTTCCTCAGCGACCTGATATTCAAGGACAGACATCTCTACGACGGATATGAAAAGCCGGAATTCGGATACTGCAGCGCCGACAACCGCTACTGGAGCATACAGTTCGGATACAAGCGCCGTTTCGTGGTCGCTGCCGGCAAGGCTGCCTTAGCCGCATCCGAAATGCCATACAGGGGAAGCGGAATGAGTCTGAGCGCCGAGTTTCCGCTCATAGCCGGGTCTGGCTTCTGTGTGGAAGGAGATATGGGCTCGCTTCTTTTCAAGGACGGAAATTCGTTCAACCTCTATTCGGGGAAGGTCGGCATGTACTGGGCAAGGGACTTCGCAAAGGTGCTCGAATTCCAGGTCCAGACCCTCATCGGCTATGCCGGACACCGTAACGGCGGCGGCATCGACCTAAGCGCCGCGGCGTCGCTGAACCTCGTCACCGGGAACAACTACAAGCTCAGGGCTCTGGCGGAATGGGAAACCCTGAGCTGGGCAAGCAGGGAGGACTCCCTGGGTAAGCCCTACCTCAACTCCGTCCTCCTCGGTTTCAATGCCGCCTTCTTCTGGTAGTCCCACTCCTTCCGCCGACGGCCTGCACTGTCCTCCGCCTGTAGGTCTGCACTGACGGCCGCCTGTGAGAGGGGTTGTGAATGAATATGGAAATCGTTACCTTCACGGCCCGTTGACAAACTGAACTGAAGATGGAAAATCAATATGGACTGGCTCCCCTGCTCTTTGTCCTCGGAGCACTTCTGGTCGGAGCCCTTCTGAAACTGGTACTCAAGAAATCCCGATTCCCCTATACCGTCGGTCTTTTCTGCTTCGGACTGCTTGTCGGCGCCCTTTTCCGCAAAGGACTGCTCCCCGAGGAGGGACTGCTCGAAAGGGCTGTCTACCAAGCAGGAAACATCAACCCCGACACCCTGCTTTACGTATTCCTGCCCGTGCTGATATTCAGCGCGGCGTATGAACTCGATATCCATACCTTCCGCAAGACCTTCGTCAACTCGACCATACTCGCAATTCCCGGGGTCGTCATTTCCATGGGCCTGGTTGCCCTGATGATGATGGGCATATCCCTAGCGGTGCCGGAATTCGGAGGATGGAACTGGACCTTCGCACTGATGTTCGGCGCCCTCATCAGCGCCACGGACCCGGTTGCGGTCGTAGCCCTGTTGAAGGAACTCAATACAAGCAAACGTTTCTCCACCCTCGTGGACGGGGAATCCCTTCTCAACGACGGCACGGGCATCGTTCTGTTCATGCTCTTTTTCAGTGCATTCAGCGGCGAAGCCCCTCTGTGCAGCTCACCTGTCTTTGAATTCCTGATAGTGGCTGGAGGTGGTGCGCTGCTGGGCTATATGCTCGCCGTAATGACCATATTTTTCGTCACCCGGCTCAAGGGAGACGAACTTGTGCAGAACAGCGTCATCATTCTTTCCGCATACGTGACCTTCATCCTCGCCCAGGGCTATCTCCATCTTTCCGGAGTGATAGCGCTCGTAGCCTTCGGACTGGAGATGACCTACCACGGAAAACTCCGTTTCAGCCCAAAGGCCAACGAGTTCACTGAGAAGTTCTGGGACCTTGCGTCCTTCATAGCCAACACCCTCGTGTTCATAATAGTCGGCATCATCATCGCCGTACAGGTCAGGTTCAGCTGGACAAGCCTGGCTGTGATGGTCGGGGTATATTTCGGAGTCAATGTCATCAGGACCATGGTGGTGTTCCTTTTCTACCCCATTATGAAACGCTGCGGATACGGTCTGTCCCGCCGCGAGGCGGTGATACTCAGCTGGGGAGGTCTGCGCGGAGCCCTCGGCCTGACCCTAGCCCTGATGGTCAGCGCGACCCTGAACATCCCTGAGGACATACGCAACCAGATCCTTCTGATGACCGCCGGCGTAGTAGCCCTCTCTCTTACGGTCAATGCCACCACCATTCGCCGCATGCTCGAGAAACTGGGACTTACCGAGGTTCCGGCAGCGAGGTCTTTCGTGGACCACAGCGTGCGCCACAGGGTAGATGAGGCCGCCCGACGCTATTTCGACAAACTCAACTCGCGGGAAGCCTTCGCCGGAGCAGACTGGGACAGGGTCAGGAGCTTCCTGCCCGTGGAGGAAGCGGCTCCGGACATCTCCGCCTGCGACGGAGAAGAACTGCTGAAGAATATCAGGATGACCATATACGGAACCGAATGCCAGCTGGTAAGACAGCTGTATGCTGACGGAACCCTTTCTGTGGACAGTTACCACAAGCTCATCAATTCGCAGGAGAGACATTTCGACAGCGACGGCGCCCTGCCCCTTTCCGACAGGAAATACATATTCCGTCTATTCGAGGATGGCAGATGGATGCACTTCGTATGCAGGCATCCGTGGCTCCGCAGGATGCTAAAAAAGAAGATTGCGCGCAGAGTGGTGACACTCAGCGACATAGGCAGGGGATTCTTGAGCCTGCAGAGGGATTCGCAGGATGAGCTTGCCGCCTTGAGGAATGCGGACATCCCCGAGGAGATGAAGACGAAAATCTTCCCTGTACTGGAAGAGGAGATCAGGTCAAACATAGAAAGAATGAGGGTCTGCCTGGAGGAACTTGCCGCAAAGTGGCCGGAAGAATACTCTGAGGCTCTCACCGATAGGGCTGCCAGAATGATGCTCTGCAATGAGAGGCGCACCGTCAGGAACCTGACCTGGGACGGGGTGATGTCCCCAAAGGACGGGGAGCGCTGCGAAGACTCCATCGACTCCCGCGCGGAGCGTCTGTGAGGCCTGCAGCTGCGCAGCGGGGCATGGCGGTGAAGCGGTTGCGAAAAAATGTCTATATTTGTAGGCATTCAGGCCCTGGTGGTGGAATGGTAGACACGAGGGACTTAAAATCCCTTGGCCCGAAAGGCTGTACGAGTTCGAGTCTCGTCCGGGGCACAACAAGACTTTGTAAGTTGTTGATTTTCGAACACTTTACAAAGTCTTGTTTTTTGTACCCCAAAATT
>JAEDEB010000050.1 GCA_016293535.1 Bacteroidales bacterium
CCCAGGGCGTTCCTGTACACTCTATGAACATCTATGCAGGAGAGCACCTCCAGGATCCTGCATTCTACCAGAGAATCAAGGTTGAGGACCGTGTATTCCAGGCGCCTAAGCACTATTTCTTCCCTGTGGAGCAGGACGAGATTGACAAGCACTCAAACAGGGAACTTGTCCAGAATCTCGGTTGGACTACTTTGGATGAATAAGACAACATCATCGGTATATGGAAAACAAAAATCCAAAAATCGGCATCAGGCCGATTATTGACGGCAGACGCGGCGGCATAAGGGAGTCATTGGAAGATATGACAATGACAATGGCCCATCTCGTGGCTGACCTTTATTCGAAGGAGCTCAGATACAGCGACGGAACTCCGGTGGAATGTGTCATCGCAGACACGACGATTGGAGGCGTTGCCGAGGCTGCAGCTGCAGCGGAAAAATTCAAGAACAGCAACGTAGGTGCGGTGATTTCCGTGACTCCGTGCTGGTGCTACGGTTCTGAAACCATAGATATGGACCCTCTTATGCCCAAGGCAATATGGGGATTCAACAAGACAGAGCGTCCTGGTGCGGTGTATCTTGCATCCGCGCTGGCAGCCCACAACCAGAAGGGCCTCCCGACTTTCGGCATCTACGGCCGCGAGGTCCAGGACAAGGATGACAACACCATCACCGGCGACGTGCGCGAGAAACTCCTCCGCTGGGGTCGCGCCGCAGTGGCGGTGATGCAGATGAAGGGCAAGTCATACCTGTCCATCGGTTCGGTTTCCATGGGTATTGCTGGCTCCATTCCAAATCCGGACTTCTTCCAGGAGTATCTCGGAATGAGGAACGAGTATGTAGACTGCTCTGAAATCGAGCGCCGAATCGAACTCGGAATCTATGACAAAGACGAGTTCGCGAAGGCAATGGAATGGGTGGAAAAGAACGTCAAGCCTAACGAAGGTGAGGACTTCAATCCTGAACACCTGAAATTCTCCCGCGAGGAGAAGGACAAGGTCTGGGAGTATGTTGTCAAGATGACGATGATCTTCCGTGACCTCATGAAGGGCAACCCTGTACTCGACAAGATGGGCTTCTACGAGGAAGCCATGGGACACAACGCAATCTGCGGAGGTTTCCAGGGTCAGAGACAGTGGACGGATTTCCGTCCCGACGGAGACTTCTCGGAGGCAATCCTGAACAGCAACGTGGACTGGAACGGCATACGCGAGTCCATCACCTTCGCTACCGAGAACGACACGCTCAACGGAGTCACCATGCTCCTTCTCCACCTCCTTACAGGACGTCCTCAGCTCTTCTCGGATGTCAGGACCTTCTGGAGTCCCGAGTCTGTCGAGAAGGCAACCGGTCTCAGACTTGAGGGCAAGGCTGCCAACGGAATCATCCACCTCATCAACTCCGGTTCTTCCTGCATAGAGGCTTCCGGAGCGGCTACCGTCGACGGTGAGCCTGTCATGAAGCCTTTCTGGGAGACTACCGAAGAGGATGCCAAGGCTTGCCTCGAGGCAACGACCTGGCATCCAGCCGGCCGCGAGTATATGAGGGGTGGCGGATTTACTTCCAAGTTCCTCACCCGCGGAGACATGCCTATGACCATGTGCCGCATCAACCTCATCAAGGGCCTCGGTCCTGTGCTCCAGATCGCGGAGGGATGGGCTGTCAATGTCGACAAGGAAATCTTCGAGAAGATCGATATGAGGACGGACCCGGCATGGCCGACCACATGGTTCGCACCGCGCCTTACAGGCAAGGGTGCCTTCAAGGATGTCTATTCAGTGATGAATTCCTGGGGCGCGAACCACGGCGCAATCTGCTATGGCCACGTAGGTCAGGATATGGTAACCCTGGCATCGATGCTCCGCATACCTGTGTGCATGCATAATCTCGACGAGGACGAAATGTTCCGTCCGAGCGCATGGAAGGCTTTCGGAATGGATGCGGAGGGCTCCGACTTCAGGGCTTGCGCAACCTATGGTCCTATTTATAAATAAGCGTTGAAATGTACAGAAAAGTATTTGCAGCTTTTTCACTTGCGGCCTTATGCTGCTGTGCATGCGACAATCAGGAGTATAAGATGGGAACATACGGATATGACCGTGCATTCCTCGAGAATCACGGTGTGGAGGTAGTGGAACTCCAGAGTAAGGACGGACAGTCCAAGGTAATGGTCATCCCGGCCTGGCAAGGCCGGGTAATGACCTCCACCACAGGAGGCGACAACGGCGACAGCTACGGATGGATCAACTATAAGCTCATAGAATCCGGAGAGGTCAGCCCGCAGTTCAATCCCGTTGGCGGAGAGGAACGCTTCTGGCTCGGTCCGGAAGGCGGTGCATTCTCCTGGTACTTCAAGAAGGGACAGGAGCAGGTTCATTCCAACTGGGTAGTTCCGTCAGTGATAGATACGGAGGCTTACGACGTTGAAAGCCGGGACGGCAAGAGCATAGTCTTCACAAAGAAGTTCTCTCTTGTGAACGCTTCCGACGTCAACTTCGACATGGGCCTCAGGAGGACGGTAAGCCTGCTCGGAAAGCAGGAGGTGTCCGAACTTCTCGGTGCTGGCATTGCCGATGAACTCAAGGTCATTGCCTTCCGCTCCGAAAACGTTCTCACGAACGAGGGAGAACGGGCCTGGACAAGAGAGACGGGAATGCCTTCCGTATGGATGCTCGGCCTCTTCAACCCTACTCCTACCACTACCGTATTCATTCCTTACGACAAGGATTGCGAAGGCAGCCCTGTCAAGGATGACTATTTCGGAAAGATTCCATCTGACAGGCTCGTGCTTGAGGACGGAATGCTGTATTTCAAGATTGACGGTCTCTGCCGCACCAAACTCGGCCTTCCTCCGACAAGCGCGAAAGGCCTCGCAGCAAGCTATGACTCCCAGAAGAGCATACTTACCATACTCAAGTATGAAGTCCCTGAGGGTGATGCAGTGTATGTGAACAGCCAGTGGGGCGAGCAGGACGATCCGTTCTGCGGCGATGTCATCAACTCCTACAACGACGGTCCTACCGAGGACGGAACCGTTATGGGCCCGTTCTACGAAATCGAGGCTTCGTCCCCGGCTGCGGCTCTCGCTCCGGGCGAGTCTCTCCCTCACGTGCAGTACACCTGCCATATCCAGGGCGAAAGGGCTTCCATAGACAGTCTTGTACAGAGCCTCTTCGGCATCGGCCTCGATCAGATTACAGGAATCTTCGCAAAATAAACCGCTCAGATGAACAACAAAGAAAGAATAATTCCAAAGGGAATAGTCTGGCCGTATATACTCCTCACTACGCTGTTCTTCGCGTGGGCAGTGCCCAACAATCTCACGGACACGATGCTTGCGGCGTTCAAGAGGATAATGAGCTTTACAGATTCGCAGACTGCCTGGATACAGGTTGTATGCTATCTGCTGGGCTACGGCTGCTTTGCCATTCCCGGTGCGATTTTCATCAAGAAATACTCCTATAAGGCTGGTGTGATGCTGGGCCTGGGGCTGTATGCCACAGGTACATTCCTCTTCTATCCGGCCACCATTGTAGCTCTCGAGAACAACGGACTGGGGTATTTCCTCTTCCTGATTGCGATTCTGGTGCTCTTTGCGGGTTTGTCCATACTCGAAACCTCGACCAACTCCTATGTATGTGCCATAGGTCCTGAAAGCACTGCCACGAGGCGACTCAATCTCTCGCAGTCCTTCAATCCCTTCGGTGCCATCACAGGTGTGGTCGTGTCCCAGATTTTCATCCTTTCGAACCTCAGCACGATGACGGCATCCGAGAGGGCTTCCCTTTCCGATGCGGAACTTGCGGCCATCCAGTCCGGAGAACTCACCTCGGTGACCAACACCTATATGATTCTCGGTTCAGTGATGCTCGTCATACTCCTTGCGATTGCCCTGACGAAGATGCCGAACCTCAGGGAGGGCGGCGAACTGCATCTCAAGGCTTCGTTCAGGCGTCTGGTTCACAACAGGAACTATGTCTGGGCAGTGATTGCGCAGTTCTGTTATGTGGGTGCGCAGATCGCGGTATGGTCATTCATAATCCGCTACGCGATGAACAATCTCGGATTCAACGCCATCATCGCCGGTCTCGGCCCTGATGCTGATTCTGGGTCCATCATTGCAGCCCTCCGTGATGTCGAGCCTGTAGCAGGCGGCTTCTATGCCGTATGCGATGCCATAGGTCTCGACGCCCTCCTTCCGAGAACGGCGGAGCAGGCCGGTGCGACGTATTACATTATGTCCCTTATGCTCTTTGTCATAATGCGTTTCATATGCACAGGACTGATGAAGTACATCGACCACCGCAAGATGCTCACCGCACTTTCCCTCACTGCGGTATTCTGCTGCCTGGGTACAGTGTTCGGCAAGGGCTTTTTCGGAGTCTACTGCCTGATGGGCATATCCGCCTGCATGTCGCTCATGTTTCCTACCATCTACGGTATGGGTATCGAGGGCCTCGGAGAAGATACCAAACTCGGCGGTTCGGGTATGGTGATGGCCATTGCCGGTGCATCCATACTCACCCAGATAATGGGTCTTCTCTCCGACAAGTCCGGCAATATTGCAGTGGCTTACGTGGTTCCGGCAGTCGCATTCGCGGTGATTGCGCTCTATTCAATACTCATTCGCAGAAACAGATTCAAAGTACAGACAAATGGCTGATCACAGATATGTAATAGGAGTTGACTACGGCACGGATTCGTGCCGTGCACTCCTGCTCGACTCCGCTGACGGCAGGCGTCTTGCCGAATCATCCTGCAACTATCCGCGTTGGATGAAGGGACTGTACTGCGATCCGCTTACAGCCAGATACCGCCAGCATCCGCTCGACTACATCGAGTCCTTCAAGGCTGTGATAAAGGGCGTGCTTTCGCAGGCAGACGGGGATGTGATATCCCGTATCGAGGGAATATCCTTCGACACTACGGCGAGCACTCCGGCCCTTGTGGACAGGAGAGGGACGCCTCTGGCGCTTCTTCCTGAGTTCGCAGAGGAACCGGACGCCATGTTCGTCCTCTGGAAGGACCATACATCCTTGGCGGAGGCAGATGAGATAAACGCCCTTGCACACGGATGGGAAACAGATTACACTTCCTTCTCCGGAGGAACTTTCTCCCCTGAATGGAGCTGGGCCAAGGTTCTCCATCTGCTCAGGACGAGCCCGAAGGTATCTGCCGCAGCTTACTCCTGGATGGAGCACTGCGACTGGATGACTGCCTGGCTTACAGGGAACACAGTTCCGGAAAAGGTGCTCAGAAGCCGCTGTGCGGCAGGTCACAAGGCTATGTGGCGTGAGGAGTGGGGCGGTATGCCTTCAGAGGATTTCCTCGGCAGGCTCGATATCCGCCTTGCCGAAATGAGAAGGACCATCCCGGAGGGTTCCTGCACTTCAGACGTATGTGCGGGCACCATATCTCCTGAACTCGCAGCCGAACTCGGCCTTCCTTCCACAGTGAAGGTAGGTGTGGGCGCCATCGACGCCCACGTCGGCGCGGTGGGTGCTTCCATCTCGGAAGGTGTCCTGACAAGGATTATGGGTACTTCCACCTGTGACATACTTGTGGCTCCTAAGGAATCGGTCGGCGACAGGAAAATCAAGGGAATCTGCGGACAGGTTGACGGTTCCGTCGTTCCGGGTCTGATAGGCTTCGAGGCTGGTCAGGCTGCGTTCGGCGATATCTATGCCTGGTTCAGGAGGCTTCTTATGTGGCCTGTCGAAAACCTTCTGCCTGAGATGGCTGAGGGACTCAAGGACAGGATACTCCCTGCCCTCGAGAGCAAGGCGGCCATGTTGGAACCTTCCCTGACTTCGCCTGTGGCCCTTGACTGGATGAACGGCAGACGCACTCCCGACTCCGACCAGAGAGTAAGGGGCGCTGTCACCGGCATTACCCTCGGAACGGATGCGCCTATGATTTACAGGGCTCTCATCGAAGCTACTGCCTTCGGTACCAAAGCTATCATCGACCGCTTCCGCGAGGAAGGTGTGGGCATCAGCTCAGTAAGAGCCATAGGAGGAATCTCCCAGAAGTCAAAGCTGGTGATGCAGATCATGTCCGACGTGATAGGTATGCCTGTCACGGTGGTGGACTGCGACCAGGCCTGCGCCCTCGGAGCCGGAATGCTGGCTTCCGTTGCGTGCGGTATACATCCGTCCACGGCGGCTGCCCAGAAGGCTATGGGGGCTCCCGAAGGAGCTACTTATGTCCCTGATATGGAACGCAGCGCGGTATATCTCAAAATCTATGAGAAATACCGTCAACTGGGTTCCTTTGAGTCAGACAGATAATAATCATTTTATGAAACCAAGCATTTTGACAGTATTCTTCCTTTGCGCGGCCCTGTTGTCGTGCAATCCGGACAAAGGTCCGGCAGGGGATGATTCAAGGATGGCAGTCATCACTCTCGAGCCCCTGACCGTGGCCGGCGCCGCAAGGCAGGAAAAGGTAATCAGGGGTCAGGTGACCGCCGAACCTTCTTTCATTCCCCAGAAGACGGGATATACCTTCGCCGGATGGTGCACGGACAAGGATGCGCAGGAACCTTTCGATTTCGAATCGACTGTAATCGATGAGGACATCACCCTCTATGCGTCCTATTCCAGGGATATAGTTCTGAAGGACAAGGGAAAGGTGGCAAGAGTTACCGGTGCAAGCCTTTCAGGTGAGTCCTTCCCGAATCCAAACAGCACGCATCTGAAGTGGAACCTCGGAGGTACCGACCTTGGAATCATCTGGGAGATGAGTAATGGCGAATACGGGGTCCTCTTCGGCGACTCCTACGGTTCCGATTTCGCTCCTTGCGGCGGCGGGCCGGGCCGTGCAAGCGACTGGCGCAGCAACGTCCTGGCATACTCCGACAATACCGACCTCGATAACGGTCTCAAGTTCAAGGGGATGATGGTCAATGAAAACAGGCCTGACCGGGCGCTTCCGGTCATCGAAAGGGAAAACTACTTCGCTTTTACCTATATCCCTACTGCAGCCATAGAACTCAACGGCAAACAGTATATGCATTATATGTACTGGGAGGTCGGAAACACAATCAGGGCTGACCAGAACTATTCTTCCATCTACTGTTCGGAAGATTATGGCCGCAGCTGGACCAGCTGTCGTGGAAAGATATCCTTCGGTGCCGATTCTTATTTCGCAATGGCGGGATATGTCAAGAAGCCCGGGGATGAATACTGCTATATGCTCGGAGCACAGTCAGGCAGAGGCTACAGGAAGTCCAGTGCCAAACTTGCCCGTTTCAGATATGACGATATACTTGACAAATCCAGCTATGAGTTCTGGAACGGAGGCAAGAAGCAATGGATAAAGGGCAAGGAGTCCCAGGCTACCACCGTCCTCGACGGCAAGGTGGGGGAACTCTCCGTGATGTACCTGGAGGAATACGGCCGTTTCCTCGTACTCTACTTCGATGCGGACGCTTATGCAATCTGCTACAGGTCTTCTGCGAGGATGCAGGGCCCGTGGTCGAAGGAAAGGGTGCTTTGCAGTGGCTATGAATCCTCTTACGCCCAGTTGTACGGCTCATATATCCATCCTCTCTCGGCGAAGAAGGGTTCGGATACCATATACTGGACTATGTCCCAGTGGCAGCCTTACAATGTCTTCTTCATGAAGGCCGAAGTCGATTATGCTCCCGAATATTGATAAACAACCAAAGTAAAATAACATGAAAACAAACAAACTGATGCTTGCTGTTCTTGCTCTCGGAGGCCTTGTTGCCTGCCAGGAGATTGACAGGTCCAGCAAACCGAGTGATCCGACGGTCTATGACCTTACTGCAGGCTTCGAAAGCTGCGACGCTGCAGCCTGGGCCTGGGATGCCGAGGACGAAATCACAGTCTACGACGGCAAGGACGTGAATCCTTTCGTTGCTGCAGAAGGTGGCGAGACTGCAGTGTTTAGCGGACTTGCCAACAAGAATGCTGACCAGCTTATGGCCATTTATCCTTCCACCACGGGCGGACGCTACTACGGAAAGGTCAATATGAAGATACCTTCCTTCCAGGACGCGTCCAACCCTCCAGCAAAGAAGGCGTCGATATTTGCCGCCTTTGCAAAGAAGGGTGAAACTGCCCTGACTTTCCGCCCTATGACTGCCTTCCTGAAGATTAACCTCAAGGCAGCCGACGAGGTGGTTTCCGTGGAAATCAAGGCCAACGGAGGCGAAGCTCTCACAGGTCCAGTGAAGGTCGGACTCTTCGAGGAGCCTACAATCGAGGCAGGTGAGAGCGCTTCTGCAAGTGTAACTCTCGGTGGTGACTGCATTGAAGGCGACATCTATGCCGCAGTCCTCCCTCAGACCCTTTCCCAGGGATATACCATCTCATTTGTAAACCTCAATGACGAGAGGCATTCAGTCAAGGTTGACGGCAATGTTTCTTTCGGAATCAACGAGGTCTACGATCTCGGCTCCTTTGCGGATCTCCCGTGGAAGGTCGCTGTGAATCCTAATCCTACTTCTGTCCCGTCCCTTACCCTTGTGAAGGCGGGTTTCAAGGAGGCCGAGTTCAATATGGTTTCAGAGGGCTCCTTCGAATATTTCCCTGACCAGGATATCAGGTACAGGTCTCCTTGGATATTCGATGCCGAAGCTGTTGGAATTACCGGTCAGGATGGAACGCCGGGTGTAAAGATGGATCTTACGCCCGATAAGTTAGGCTGGCACCGTAACTTCCAAGTTGCAGCCCTGAGGCAGGGGAAGAAATATGTCTATTCCAGCTATGCTACCTGCGGTCACGGCAATACCTATTTCAGCTGCCAGACTTTCCCATCAGCAAGAAATCAGGAGGTTGCCGGTCACTCGTGGGGACCTACCGATCAATGGACTTACATCAGCAAGATTGTGGAACCGGGAACTGACTTCTTCTGTGATGTCATTTTCGGAGCATGGTGGGAACCGACCATGATAGTCCAATATGACAATATCAGACTCATCCCGGAAGGCTATACTGCAAAGAGTACCGCTCCTGATCACCACGAGGCTATAGGTAACGTGAAGAACACTACCTTCGACGAGATAAGCGAACTGGGCAAGGCTGTAGCCTGGAGGAACTCAAAGGGCAAGCTCTGTTTTGTCCTTTCCGACGTGACCGTAGGCGGAGTCCACTATGACACTGCCATTGCTTTCACGGAGGACAGCGGTCTGACTGCAGGCGGGCTGTCAATCAACAACTTCCTCAAGTCCAGAGGAAAACTCGTTCCTGTCGCAGTTGCCGAGGAAGGTATTCTTTCCATCGTTCCGAACGACGTCTTTGTACTCGGAGGCAAGACCTATCTCCACTACTATGCCAAGAACTGGCAGAATTCGGGCAATGTCCACGACTGGAAGGCAGGCTACGCCGGTTTCCTTGTTTCAGAGGATGACGGACGTACCTGGAAGAAGGGTACAGGCACATGGAAGGGCGACGGTTCATTCGCATCGGCTTCCTTTACGGTGAAGGACGGTGTCGTCTATGCCGTCGGTACTATCAGCGGTCGTGATATGGGCTCACAATGGGCCAACTTCTGGATGATGAAGGCAGACGCAAGTCTCGATATCACCGACCCTGCAAACTGGGACTACTACACGGTCAAGGATACTAAGTACAGCTGGGCTCATGGAGACCAGAATGCGGCAGACCCTGTGGATCCTCTCCGCCTCATCTGCGGTTCACGCAGCGAACCGGCCCTCGTATGGAACCCTAAGTTCGAAAGGTTCATGCTCATCTACAGGGATGAGAAGCAGCAGGGACTCGTTTACCGTGATGCAGGAAGCATCGAGGAGGAGTGGTCAGGTGAGAAGCCTCTGGCATACGACGATATCGCTGCAGGAATGTACGCGCCATCCGTAATCGATGTTACAGAGGACGGTGAACTCCTTATGGTTGTTCCTCAACTTTAGCACTTTATGATGCAGACATCGTCAAGAAGCCTGCAGAAAGCAGACATATCAGTGCGGTCATCCGGCCGCACTGATTGTTGCCTGTTTCTGTTGATGCTCTGTCTCATCCTTTTCCCCTCCTGTCGCGAGGAACAGGAAATCAAGGACCCCGGAACGGGGATCAGCTCTTTCTGCTTTCTTGTCGACGACAATCCTCTCCTTTCTGAGGATGTGTTCTGTACCGTCAATCCCGACGGTACGATTACGGGAATGTTTCCCGAAATTCTCGATGACTACCGTATGGTTCCCCGTTTCGAATATGACGGAGAATATATAGTCTGTGCGTCAAGGCTCCAGACAAGCGGAAAGTCCGTACAGGATTTCCTCAACAATGTAGTCTACGATGTGAAACTGCGTGACGGCAGTTTCCTCAGATTCACGGTCGTGATGTCCTTCCCGGCAAAACCGTCTCTCCCTGTCATAAAAATAAGGACAAAGAACGGGACTCCGGTAAAGGACAAGGTCAATTATGTACCCGGAAAGGTGACGGTTTCCGACCCGGACGGGCTCTACTGGAAGGTTCCGGAACTCGAACTGGAGATGATCCGATACGGTATCCGCGGCCGTGGCAATACTACTTGGGATATGCCCAAGAAGCCTTACAAACTCAAATTCGACGAGAAGACCAGCCTTTTCAATCTCCCTGCCGACAGGGAATGGGTGCTTCTCGCCAACTACGCCGACAAGACCCTGCTGCGCAATGTCGTGGCGATGAAACTCTCGGAAATCGTCGGGATGGACTGGACACCGGCGATGTTCCAGGTCGAACTGTATCTCAATAATGATTATCTTGGATGTTATACCCTGTCCGAGCAGAAGAAGGTCGCAAGACACAGGGTCAATCTTGATATAGTCAAGAATACGGACAATACCGGAGACCCTCTGACGGGGGATTATTACTTTGAAATTGAGTCAAGGCAGGATGAGCCTGTGTGCTTCCTGTCGGAAATCAACCATATACCGATGATGTTTCTCGATCCCCAGTATCCGACCGGAGATCAGCTTGCTTACGTGAAGGCCTATTTCCGTGATGCAGAGCTCGCACTCAACGGCCGGGATTTCCGGGATCCACAGCAAGGCTGGCAGAGGTACATTGATGCGGAGTCCTTTGCTAAGGCATTCATTGTCAATGAACTCACCAAGAACATTGATGGAAATATGAGAAAGAGTTCCTTCATGGCGAAAAAGAGAGGCGGAAAGCTGGAGATGTGCCATCTTTGGGACTATGACCTCACGATAGGCAACTGTGACTATATGTACTCGCTCAGCGGCGGGGTGGCGACAGACGGACCAGAAGGATGGTTCGTGAAGACCACCTCCATGGACCAGGGCATCAACTGGTACATACGCCTGTCGCAGGATCCCGCTTTTTGCGCTGAGGTGAAGAGAATATGGGAGGCTGTGTATCCGCAGCTGAAGGAAATCCCTGCCTTCATAGACAGGCAGGCCTGGCTTATGGATGAAGCCCAGGCGAGGAACTTCGAGCGGTGGAACATATTGGGAAGCTATGTATGGCCGAACAAGGTGGTGACAGGGAAATACAGCTCCGAGCTGTCATATTTGAAGGATTTCTATTCCAGGAGGCTGGAATGGCTGAACAGAAGTTTTGACATAAAGGAAGGAGAAATATTCAGATAACGCATTTATGAAGAAGAATTTGCTTTTGACTGTCCTGCTGATGCTGCCGGCACTCGTTTCCGGAGCTGAAACCCAGGAAAAAGGTAATGGCAAGCCAACCATCTATATGGTGGCCAATGCCCATTTTGACACCCAGTGGAGGTGGGATGTACGTCAGTCCATAGGGGAGTTCATCCCGAATACCCTTTACCAGAATTTCAGGCTCTTCCAACTCTGCCCTGAATACAAGTTCAATTTCGAAGGAGCGGTGAAGTATGCCTGGATGCAGGAATACTATCCTGAGGAATTCAAGAAGGTAAGGGATTATGTGAGGTCTGGAAACTGGAACCTGGCAGGCAGTTCCTGGGACGCAACCGACCCGAACATACCTTCCCCCGAGTCCTTCATCAGGAACATACTCCTCGGCCAGGAGTTTTACAGGAGGGAATTCGGGAAGACATCCGATGACATAATGCTTCCGGACTGTTTCGGCTTCGGTTATACCCTCCCTACCATAGCCTCCCACTGCGGGCTGAGCTATTTCCACACCCAGAAACTCGAATGGCGTGCAAGGCCTTTCTATGAGAACGGATGGAAGATTCCTTTCCATTTCGGATGGTGGGAAGGTGCCGGCGGAGGAAGGTTGCTTGCAGTGATGGACGGAGGCAACTACTCCTGGGACCCTGCGGGGGAAGACATCTCCGACAATGAGGATTTCAAGTACCGCATCAGCAAGTATCCGGTAGACGGAGTCTTCCGTTATTACGGTACACGCTCGTCCCGTTATGAGGGTGACAGGGGCGGTTCACCAACTCTGGCATCCATGAAGTCGATAACGGGAGCGGCCCGCAATCCCAAGGATTACAATGTGCGTTTTGCCAGTGTGAACGATTTCTTCGATACCTACAGGGATGCGGAAGGCCTGCCTTCATATCATGGTGAACTCCTTATGGACGTACACGCCACCGGGTGCTACAGTTCGGTGTCCGAGATGAAGAATCTCAACCGCAGGAACGAGCAGATGGCCGGTGCTGCCGAGGGCATAGGCGTGATAGCTGACTGGCTCGGGGGAATGGCCTATCCCCACTATATGATAGACGAGGCATGGAAGAGGGTGATATGGCACCAGTTCCACGACGACCTCACCGGAACCAGCATTCCGGAGGCATATAAATTCTCATACAATGACGAGTACATAAGCCTGAACCAGTACGGGGGCATAATCCGCGCCGGCATCAAGGCCGTTGCGGACGGTCTCGATACCCGCGTGAAGGGAGAGCCTGTCGTGGTCTACAATCCGGTTTCCGAAGTCAACAGGAGCCCTGTCGAAGTGGAAGTGGAACTCGCTCCGGGTATGAAGGACCTTGCTGTTTACAGAGACGGCAGGAGAATGAAATCCCAGATAGTCGCCCGCAAAGGAAACAGGGTGACCGTACTCTTCGAATCTGAAATGGAACCGCTCAGCGTATGCGTCTATGAACTCAGGAAGATGGCCAGGCCACAGAAATCCTCCACTGTCCTCAAAGTTTCAGGCAAGGTTCTCGAGAACGGCATCTACCGTATGGAACTCGACAACAAGGGTGACATTGTATCCCTCAGGGACAAGCGCTACGGCAGGGAAATCGTCAGGGAAGGGGAGTCCTTCGGTCTTGCCCTCTTCGGTGACAACAAGTCATACAACTGGCCTGCCTGGGAGATCCTGAAGGAAGTGATTGACGGGAAGCCGTCATCTGCCGATGATGATGTGGTCATCAGCGTCGGTTCTGAAGGTCCTCTGAAGGCTTCCCTCAGGGTGGAAAGGAAATTCGGGGATACCCGCTTCGTTCAGGAGTACGTAATGACTGACGGCGCCGATGACGAGCGCATAGACATCGTGACCTATGTGGATTGGCAGTCGAAGGGAACCCTCCTGAAGGCAGCCTTCCCGGTTTCCTTCGATGCTTCAAAGGCAAGCTACGACCTCGGAATGGCCAATATCAGCAGGGGAAACAATACCGACATCGCTTATGAGACCTACGGCCACCAGTGGGCGGACATCACAGCTGATGACGGCTCATACGGACTCACCGTGATGAACGACTGCAAGTACGGATGGGACAAGCCTGATGACAATACCCTGAGGCTCACCCTTCTTCATACGCCTATAACCCGTGAGTGGTGTTCCAACCAGGCTACCCAGGACATAGGTGAGCACCGCTTTACCTACTCTATATGCGGACACGGAGGAAGCCTCGATCCTGCCGGGGCTGCCGCCATCTCCGACGCCCTGAACCTGAAGAAGGCCGTTCTCAAGGTAGACAGGCATTCCGGAGAACTCGGCCGTGAGTTCTCAATGCTCCGTACCGACAATCCATCCCTCCGCGTGAAGGCCCTCAAGAAAGCCCAGAACGGGGACGGCATAATTGTCCGTACCTACGAACTTTCAGGAAAGGGTTCAGAAGGCCACGTAATCTTCCCTGCGAAAATCAAGTACGCTGTTGAGGTCAATGGAGTCGAGGAACAGATGGCAGAGGCTTCATTCAGCGGCAATATGCTGAATGTCAAGGCAGAAGGCTTCGAGCCCAAGTCGTACAGGGTATTTCTCGAGGAACCTGCAGTAAAGCTTGATACTCCTGAGTTCGAGACCCTCGGACTGCCGTACAATGAACTCGCGATGACTTCCGACGCCTTCAGTTCCCTTGGACATATGGATGACGACTGGCACTCACTTGCAGCAGAACTCGTCCCGGAGAACATATACTGTAACAACGTACAGTTCCGTATGGGCAGGGCAGACACCTGGAACGCTCTCTGCTGCAAGGGCGGCTCACTCAAACTTCCTGAAGGAACAACAAAGGTGGCAATGCTCGTGGCTTCCTCCGAGGGAGACAGGACCGCTGCCTTCGACGCAGGAATCAGAACCGAGGTGAAGGTGCCTTATTACAGCGGCCTCTTCGGCTGCTACGGCTGGAAGGATCTCTACCCTTCCTTCCTCAAGGAGGGTGACATCGCCTATGTGGGTACCCACAGGCACGATTCCCGCACCAGAAACGAGATCATGACATATACCTATATGTTCTATGTCGAGGTTCCGGTTGCCGAGGGTTGCACTGAACTCCTCCTTCCTGACGACAGGCACGTCACCGTCTTCGCTGCAACTGCCGTGAAGGACTGACGCCGGGATAATTCAAATCCGGGTCAAATTATGAACCCGTCTGCGGGTGCGGTATTTCGCCAATATTTTTATATTTGTGAAATTATCGTTACTTGCAGATGGGTTTTCAGGAACGCTGCGTAGAGCTGCTGAACGCAATCAATGAACCGATGGCGACGCTTATGGTCGCCGTTCTGTGCCTTGTCGGCCTATGGTTCACCATCCGCACCCGTGGTGTCCAGTTCAGGATGGTAGGGGAGATGTTCCGCCTGCTCTTCGCCCGCGAAGACTCCTCCAAGAAACACGTCAGCAGTTTTCAGGCATTCACGGTGTCCCTTGCCTCGCGCGTGGGGACCGGCAACCTCGCCGGAGTCGCCACCGCCATAGTAGTGGGCGGTCCCGGAGCGATATTCTGGATGTGGGTGATGGCCCTAATAGGCAGCGTGAACACCTTCGTGGAATGCACCCTCGCCCAGCTTTTCAAATCCAAAGGTCACGACTCCTTCATAGGCGGGCCGGCGTATTACATAACGAAGGGCCTCCACAAGCGCTGGTTTGCGTGCATATTCGCAGTGGCGATTGTCTGCCAGTTCGGACTCACCAACAATATGGTCCAGGCGAACACCATCTCCTCGGCTTTCGTACAGGCCTTCGACATAAATCCCCTCATAATGGCGGCTGCGGTCACAGTGCTTTCCGTGGCCGTCATTTTCGGTGGAATAAAGCGCATATCGAAGGTTTGTTCGGTCATAGTGCCGTTCATGGCCCTGGCGTACCTCGCCATAGGGCTCTGGGTCATAGTAGTGAACTTCAGGTCCATACCCGATGTCCTCGGAATCATAGTGAGCAGTGCCTTCGGTCTCAGGCAGGCCGCTGGCGGCGCCGTTGGAATGGCCGTGCTGATGGGTTTCAAGAGGGGAATATTCAGCAACGAGGCGGGAGAGGGCAGTGCCCCGAACGCTGCGGCGACAGCGAAGGTCTCGCACCCCGTCAAGCAGGGCCTCATCCAGACCCTCGGCGTATTCACCGACACCCTGCTCGTATGCACCTGTACTGCGTTCATAATCATGTGCTCCGGCCTCTACGACTGCGGCGCCAACGGAATCGAACTGACGCAGATTGCCCTTTCGGCGCATATAGGCGAGGCCGGTAAGACCATCATCGCGGTCGCCATCCTTTTCTTCGCATTCTCCAGTGTGATAGGTAATTACTACTACGGTGAATGCAATATCGAATTCCTCTGCAACGGCTCGAGACATACGAAATCGGTGATTATGGCGTATAGGGTTC
>JAEDEB010000112.1 GCA_016293535.1 Bacteroidales bacterium
CGGAGACGCACGACTACGCTGAGGGGGAGTTTCTTGTCAAAGGAGTCCTCAAGGGCAAGCTCGCCGTATTCGAGGGACTTGTACTCCCTTCCGAAGGCTTCCTTCACGATTGTCTCGCCGAGGGCGGCTGAATAACCGTTGGAATAGAGGTTCAGAACGAGAAAGCTGTCCCGGGGTGCAAGTATGGATGCCACCTCACGGAGCATATCGAAGAGGCACTCGTCCAGTTTCCATTTTTCTCCGTCCGGACCATGTCCGTATGCCGGAGGGTCGAGAATGATGCCCTGATAGAGATTCCCCCGACGGGCTTCCCTTCTGGCGAACTTGAGAGCATCTTCTACCACCCACCTTATATTGTCGAGACGGCTGCTCTCCATATTGCCTCTTGCCCAGGTTACCACCTGACGCACGGAATCCAGGTGAGTCACATCCGCTCCGGCCGCCTTGGCGGCAAGGGAAGCAGCTCCCGTATAGGCAAAAAGATTGAGAACCTTGGGCGTCGGGCGACCCTGGGCTGCGGCCAGCTCCACGAGCTCACGGGTATTGCTGTAGATATATTCCCAGTTCGGGGCCTGTTCCGGAAAGACACCGACGTGCTTGAAGGAGGTGAGCCCTAGACGGAGGGAAAAGTCGAGTCCTTTCTGAGCCCCCTTGTAACGGATATACCATTGGTCATCCATCTTGCGGCGACGGTCCCAGGTGCCCGAATCCTCCTTTCCGGCCCTGGCGAATCCCGCTCCCGGGGTGAAACGGGTATGAATCAGATCCTCCCACTGCCGGGCTGTCATCGATTTGGCCCACAAAGCCTTGGGCTCGGGACGCGCAAGGTAGTAATTCCCGAACCTTTCGAGCTTCTCGAAATTGCCCGAATCCACGAGCTCGTAGTCTGTCCAGTTCTTGCCAGGAGTCTCAACTGCCATATTACCTGTCTATTAAGGAATCTTCAAAAAATCAACCGCAACATTAAAATCAACTGCAACTTTCCATTTTTGCACCGCCGACTCTGCGCAGCCCCTCTGTTACCTTCTCCCGCGGACACGGGTACGAAACCAGAGGGCGAACCACAGAACGCAGACGGACACAGTTGCGGCAGCCACCCACGGAATCGATGCGGCCGGAAGATTGAATCCTATCTTCGCCGTGGCTATGTAAGATATGCAGACGGCGGTCATGAATATCGCCGGAACAAGGGTCATCAGGTAGGCGCAGCCTTTGCGCTCCTTTGCAAGGAACACAGTAAGCGCCCATAGGGTGAAGCAGGCAAGGGTCTGGTTGGACCAGCCGAAATAACGCCATATCACATTGAACCCGTCCTTGTCCACTATGCTGTACCAGAGGATGGCAGCGGTAATCACGAAAAGCGGTACGCATATATACAGCCGGTTCAGGAGCGGCTTCTGATTGAGCTTGAAGCTGTCGGCGATGATCAGGCGCGCGGAACGCAGGGCCGTGTCTCCGCTGGTGATCGGAGCTATGACCACGCCCAGCAGCGCGAGTATGCTGCCGGCGACTCCAAGCCATTCCTTGCATACGAGGGACACGATGTTCGGAGCATCCGTGAAGGCCTTCCCGGTTGCGGGATTGACAGCAGCGGCGCCGAAATCCGAAATTCCACCGCCATAGAAATAATACGAAGCGACAGCCGCCCATATCAGGGCGATGAGGCCTTCCGTAATCATGGACCCGTAAAAGATGGGACGGCCGAGTTTCTCATTCTTTATGCAACGCGCCATGAGCGGGGACTGGGTTGCATGGAACCCGCTGATGGCTCCGCAGGCGATGCTGACGAAAAGGCAGGGGAAAAGCGCACCTGACGAAGGGTTGCGATTTCCAAGTCCGTCCCAGAATTCAGGTATTCCCGCCGGCCATTTCACAATCAGGCATACGAACAGGGATATGGCCATGAACAAGAGAGCCGCAGCGAAGAGGGGGTAGAGTTTTCCTATGATCTTGTCTATAGGCACGAGGGTCGCTATCAGGTAGTAGACGATGACTATGCATACCCATATCATAGTCGCGCCGCGCGGGTCCGAACCGCCGGTCATCGTGCCGAGAATGGATGCTGGCGAATATACGAAGACCGCGCCGACCATCAGAAGAAGGAGAACGCAGAAAACCAGCATAATGCTGCTGGTCGTGCGTCCGAGATATTTCCCGACTATCTCGGGGAGCCCGCTGCCGCCTCCCCGGACAGAGAGCATTCCGGACAGGTAATCGTGGACAGCACCTGCGAAGATGGACCCGAGCACTATCCATACGAATGCGGACGGGCCGAAAAGGGCTCCTGCGATCGCGCCGAAAATAGGGCCTGTTCCGGCTATGTTGAGGAGTTGGATGAAGAAGACCTTCCAGGTGGGCATAGGTATGAAATCAACGCCGTCATTCTGCGACACCGCAGGGGTTGGGCGCGCGGGGTCTGGTGCGAAGACCCTTTCGACGATGAAGCCGTAAATCACATAGCCCAGAATCAGGGCGCATGCACAGATGAGAAACGAAATCATGGGGAGATCAGTATTGAGCGTTTTCGCGTCTGAGATCCTTTTCCTTGATACTCTGGCGCTTGTCGAACTCCTTCTTGCCCTTTGCCAGGGCAATGAGAAGCTTTGCATATCCGTTTTCGGCTATATAGAGTCTGACGCCGACTATGGTCAGACCTTTCTCCTTTACCGAACGGTGAAGTTTGTCAAGTTCCTTTCTGTTGAGCAGAAGTTTGCGGTCGCGCTTGGGGTCCTGACGGTTCCATCCTCCGGCCCAATGGTATTCGGCAACGTGCATATTCTTGACATAGAGTTCATTGCCGGAGAAATAGCAGAAGCAATCCACCAGCGAGGCCTTGCCTGCCCTGATGGACTTTATCTCCGTTCCGGAAAGGACGATGCCGGCCTGGAATGTTTCCAGGAACTCAAAGTCGAAGGATGCTCTCCGGTTTTTGATCTCTATGTTGCTCTTTGCCTTTGGCATATTTCTCTATGTTGCAGC
>JAEDEB010000113.1 GCA_016293535.1 Bacteroidales bacterium
TCGTCGGAGGAGACTGCTTCACCGGGCCAAAGTTTGCCATCGACGCCATCGCAGCAGGAAAGGAAGCGGCAGAATCGCTCCACAGATATGTTCAGCACGGCCACATGACCATAGGAAGGAACCGTCGCGACTTCATAGAACTCGACAAGGAGAATATCTCTGTGGAATCCTACGACAACTCTTCCCGTCAGGAAGCCGGCACTTCAGTCAAGAGCGATCCGTTCAGGGATTATCACCTCACCCTCACGGAGGAGCAGGTGCGCAAGGAGACCGCCCGCTGCCTCGGTTGCGGAGCCTCAATCGTGGATCCGAACAAGTGCATAGGCTGCGGAATCTGCACGACCAAGTGCGGTTTCGACGCCATACACCTCCACAGGGAACTCCCTGAGGCGAGCAAGATGTACACTTCAGAGGACAAGTTCAGCGGGATACTTCCATATATGCTGAAGAGGACCGCGAAGATTCTCGTAAAAAAGAAATCAGAATAGACGATGCACGAGCTCGGGATAGTGTTCCATATAATAAAGGAAGTGAAAAAGGTGGCCATCGAGAACGGGGCCAGCCACATCAACAAGGTGGTAATGAACATCGGCGAGGTGTCCACCGTCATTCCCTACTATCTGTCGGACTGCTGGGACTGGGCCGTGAAGAAAGAAGAGATGCTGTCGGGATGCATACTTGAAACAGTCACCATCCCGGCAGTGACTCATTGCGAGAACTGCCTTAGCGAATACAGGACCGTGGAACACGGAAAGACCTGTCCCAACTGCGGCAGTGGCAACACCTTCCTGCTTTATGGCAATGAGGTGGAAATCAAATCCATAGAAGTATGAACAAACTGAACTTCTGGATGGACAATGCGAGGAAGATAGCTCTTCCCCAGAGTTTGCTCCCCTGCATCACCGCAATCGTTCTTGCCATCGGCGAAGACGGGTACCTCTGGTACCTTGCCATACCCGTGATGCTGGGCATCGCAGCCGCTCACCTGGGAATGAACCTGGCGGACGACCTTTTCGACTACCGCAAGGGCATACCATCTGACACATTGCGCTCTTCCCTCGCAGCCGAGGGCTCAGTCAGGGCGAGAATGGAGAAATGCATCTATATCCGCAACGGACAGGCAACGGAGAAGGACCTCGTCAGGGCGATATGCTCATTCCTCGGCTTTGCCGGCCTTATGGGCATCATTGCCGTTGCCGTCCAGTTTTTCGTCAACGGTCCGGCTGCCGCGCTCGGAATCGCAGTCTACGCTGTCCTTGGTCTCATACTCGGTATAGGTTATTCCGGGAAACCGCTCCAGCTGGGGTACCGCGGGCTCGGCGAACTCGTCATCGGACTGATGTTCGGTCCCCTCAACATTCTCGGAGTCCACGCCGCAATGACCGGGTGCATCTTCGACCCTGCGACCGCGGTATTCAGCCTTGGCATCGGATGTATGGTCACGAACATAGTATATGTCCATTCCGTCATGGAATATGAAGCCGACAGCAAGCTCGGCAAACGCACCTTCGCCCATCTGCTCGGCAGCAAGGGCGCACAGACTGCGGCAATCGGCATATTCGCAACAGCGCCCTTTCTCTGCCTTGCGGCAAACATCATCTTTTTCGGATGGAGTCCCCTGTACCTGCTCACCCTTGTGACCGTCCCGATGTCCCTCTTCCTCATCATCTCCACCTGGCGTTTCATCAAAGGAATACCGCAGGACGACAGGCCTCGCTGGTGGATGGGGCCCATGGGCAAATGGGACGACTATGTCAAGGCTGGCATCGACTGGTTCCTCATCCGCTGGCTGCTTGCCCGCAACATAGTGACTTTCTTCTGCCTGATTTCGATTGCCGTATCGATAATCTGCCGTTTCATCTGACATCAGTTCCCCATATATGACAGGAAAGCTTTTCTACCTCGCCCAGTGGTTCATCCGTGCACGTTTCTTCGGCCGCCGGGCTCCGCTTCAGACCGTGCTCTTCATTACAGACAAATGCAACCTCAGGTGCAAGCACTGCTCAGTCTACGGAAGTGCGGGATACCGCCAGCGAAGTTTCGCCGACATACTCGACGATCTCAGGGAATCGTACAAGGCGGGGTCGCGGTTCATCGATCTCGAAGGCGGGGAGCCGACGCTCTGGAAGGAGGACGGACGCACCATCAATGACATAATCGACGCCGCTATGGATATGGGCTTCTTCTCCGTCACCGTCACGACCAATGCCCAGCAGGACTTTTCCTGGATTCATCCTTCATCGATATGGGTATCAATGGACGGAGTCGGGGAATACCACGACCGCATTAGGGGCGAGGGCGCGTTCGCCAGGCTGGAGGAGAATATCAGAAAGAGCGGGCAGAAGCATATCTGTGTCAATATGGTCGTGAACACCCTCAACTGGGAGTCCCTTGACGCCGCTATGGAATATGTCAGGAACAACGATGCCATAGAGCAGATTTCCGTAAATTTCCACACCCCTTATCCGGGAACGGAATATCTTGCCCTTCCTGTTGAGAAGAAAATCGAGATGATAGACAAGGTACTGTCTTACAAGAAGAAGGGCTACCCTGTCATGAACTCGCGCTCGGGGCTCAGGAGGATGCGCAGGAACACTCTCGGAGAGATCCGCCTCGGCAAGGAATGTTTCATCAGCAGTTTCATCTATCCTGACGGCAGCCGGGGGCTCTGCACAGGCTACGGCACTGAGCAGTGCCGTGACTGCGGCTTCTGTATGGCTGGAGAGACCTCATCCCTATTTCACTTCTGCCCGGACACGATTCTGGCCGGTTTCAAGGTACGGATGTAGTCTATGAAGAAAACGCCTCGGAACCAGTGAAGGCTCCAAGGCGTTCTTGGTAGCGGGGGAAGGACTCGAACCTCCGGCCTCCGGGTTATGAGCCCGACGAGCT
>JAEDEB010000051.1 GCA_016293535.1 Bacteroidales bacterium
AGGAGCGCGAACAGGCCGCCCTCCTCAAGGGCCTCAAGGAAGGTCGCGAGGAAGGACATGTGTCTGGACTTGAAGAAGGACTGCTGAAGGGACGAGAAGAAGGACGAGAGGAAGGTCGCGAAGAAGGGCGAGAAGAAGGTGCCTCTGAGGCAAGGAAGACGATTGCCACGGCATTGAAGGCTTCAGGTATGGACATTGCCCAGATTGCTCAGATAACCGGATTGGATATTGCGACAATCAATAGCTTGTAGTTTCTGTCTCCTCGTTCAGGTGATGACATTTCACCGTCGTCGATATTTTGTATCTTAGCACAGTTGGGTCGGTTTACCCGGAGCATAGAGGAGTGCAGCAGCGAATTGGACTGTATGCTGTACTGGTTTATTCCCAGCCGGGTCAGTACTGCTCAGAGGCTTTGCCGTGGAGAATCTCCAGGAAGGTCTTCATCCCTTCCGTGGCCACTTCCCTTATCTGTCTTATTCTCGGATCGTGCAGGGCTGCGCCCTTGGGGTCTATGAGATATATGGGTGTTTGGTTACCGGCATAACGGTACAGACCGGCTGCAGGGTATACCTGCATTGATGTACCCACTATGAGGAGGATGTCCGCGGAGGCCACCTCGTCGATTGCCCTTTCGATCATCGGCACGGCTTCCCCGAACCACACGATGTGCGGACGGAGCTGCGCGCCGTTGGGTGCCTTGTCGCCAAGGTATATGGGATCGTATCCTATGTCGAAGACCTCCTTGGTCGAATATCCGTCCCTTTCGTTATGGCAGTTCTCGGGACGGACCTTTGTCAGCTCTCCGTGGAGGTGGATGATTCTGCCGGAGCCTGCGCGCTCATGGAGATTGTCCACGTTCTGTGTCACGACCGTGACGTCATAATCCTTTTCGAGCTCCGCGATGGCAATGTGGGCGGCATTGGGCTGAACCTGCCCTAGCTGAGCCCTGCGCTCGTTGTAGAACTGGAGGACCAGAGCCGGATTGCGTTGCCATCCTCCGATGTCGGCAACGTCCTCCACCCGGTGGTTTTCCCATAGACCGTCACTGTCCCGGAAGGTCTTGATTCCCGATTCCGCTGACACTCCCGCACCGGTGAGCACGACGATTTTCCTTTTCTTTTTCATGATATTCATTATGCCGCCGGGACCTGCTCAGCCGGCGAAATAGCTGTTGACAAGCCAGTATCTGAAGAGGGTGTCGAGGAAGAAAGGCTCGTCGTTGTCGGTGAAGCTGATAAGCTCCTTCTTCATCAGCGCCTCCTTGACTCTCACGACGTTTGCGGAGGAGTTCAGGGCATATTTCTTTATCACGTCTGCGGAGGTGAACCTCGTGACTCCGTCGACCATGGCCTTCAGGAAACTGATCTGGTGGAAGGTGAGATTGCTGATATAGTCCCTGAATCTGACATCGTGGACGGCGACCATTGTGTTCAGCGCATCCATCATCACCCCGTTTGTTATGTATCCCTTGCTGAGGGAGTCGCATATTGCGGTGAAATGGTTTATGTACCAGAGCTTCCCTTCGAATATATGGGCTATCCTGAGGGCTGCGTCGCGTTCCAGAACCTTTCCAGTCATCAGAAGTCCCTTCACTATGTAGTCGGCGATTTCCGTCTCGTCCGCCTCGGGAATCTGGAATTCGTCGATAACTCCGTGGAACAGGGGGCTGTGGTGGAAAATGGCCCTCATAGCATTGTATCTCGAACCGGTAATGATGAAGGTACATCCCTTCCCGTCGCCGTTGCGCTCCCCGAGAATCTCCTTGAAGGCCCTGAGTATGCGGTTGCAGTCCTTGAGTTCGCCCACTGCCTGGAATTCGTCGATGACGAGGTAAATCCTGGTCCCTGACGCTGCGGCTATCTTTGCCGGCAGTCTCATGAGGGAGAATATGTCGTTCTCGTCCGGTTCCCAGTTCAGGGATACCGCTTCGTTGCAGTCGCTGAATCTTTCCTGGTCGAAGACGAAGTGGGTGCCGGGGAGATGCTCCGTGATGATGCGGGAGTATTCGGCGGCAGTGGTCGCCGTCGCGCGAATGACCGCGTTGCCGAATTTGAGGAGAAAATCCTCCAGTGACCTGACGTTCAATAGATTGAGATTGCAGGTTGTAAACTGTCGTCCTGAGACCTTCATGTTGAACAGGGTCTGCTGGATGGCGGACATCGTGCCGGATTTCGGTGTGCTTATCAGAACGAGATTCTCCCCGGCCTCGAGGAAATTCGCCATTGCCGTGCATTCCTTCTTGCGGCCGATGAAGTTCTTGCCTGTCACATACTTGTCGTAAATGAACGGAGTATCCATGTTCGGGTTTTCAATACTTCACAACAAAAATACATTTTTTTGCCGATTCGCTGAAAAGTTTTACCTTTGCGGTCCATTTACAGGGTTGTGGAGCTTATGAAGTGCTGCCGGAGGCAGCCGCTTGCAGCCAAAACTTATAAAAAAGTTTTTCAGAATGTACGCAATTGTGGACATTGCAGGCCAGCAGTTCAAGGTAGAAGCTGGCAGTGAAATCTTCGTCAACCGCCTCGCGGCTGAAAAAGGTGCTGCTGTTGAATTCAACAAGGTTCTCCTCATCGATGCAGAGGGCACGGTAAAGCTTGGTGCTCCTTACGTTGAGGGTGCCGTTGTGAAGGCAACTGTACTTGACGACACTTGCAAAGCGGACAAAGTTCTCGTTTTCAAGAAGAAACGTCGTAAAGGTTATCAGAAACTGAACGGTCACCGTCAGTATCTTACTAAACTTCAGATCGTTGAGATCGCGTAATTAACTTTTAAAGATTTAAGATTATGGCACATAAGAAAGGCGTCGGTAGTTCTAAGAACGGTCGTGAATCGGAAAGCAAGCGCTTGGGTCTCAAGAAGTTCGGTAGTGAGAGTGTAAAGGCTGGCAATATCCTCGTTCGCCAGAGGGGTACGGTTCATAATCCGGGCCTCAATGTCGGAATGGGCAGGGACCACACTCTTTATGCACTCATTGACGGTAAAGTGGTATACTGCAAGAAGGCAGGCAACAAATCCTTTGTTTCAGTCGTTCCTTTCGAGAACTGACGCGGGGATTTTTGGAAGATTCCGAGGGTGACAGGAAGTCGCAGGACTGACTGTCACCCTTCTTTCTTTACCATAGTTCCGTACAAATTATTATATTTGCCCGCTCAAGGGGCGTCCGAAGAGTATTTGAAGGCCCGATAGATTAAATACTGGTAAATAATACGATATGCTTACGTTGAAATTGCTCCGCGAGAATCCGGAGTTTGTAATCAGGAAGCTTGCTGTCAAGCACTTCGATGCTGCTGACATAGTCAAGAGAATCAATGTACTCGATGAGAACAGACGCGCTCTCCAACTTGAAATAGACGGCTGCAATGCCGAGCAGAAGAAGGCTGCCGCCCTTATCGGAGGCCACATGAAGGCTGGACGGAAGGAAGAGGCGGAGGCTGCGAAGAGAGAAGTTGCAGCGCTCAAGGAAAAGTCGGCCGCCCTCGAGGCGAAGTCGGCCGAGAATCAGGCTGAACTCGACAGCCTCATAGTCCTTCTTCCAAACATACCTTGCGACCTGGTACCGGAGGGCAGCTGCGCGGCAGACAACCTCGTGGTCAAGACGGGAAACGAGATTCCCGAGCTCGGTCCTGACGCACTTCCGCACTGGGAACTTGCAAAGAAGCTCGACATCATCGATTTCGACCTCGGAGTGAAGATTACCGGAGCTGGTTTCCCTGTCTACAAGGGCAAGGGCGCGAAGCTTCAGCGTGCTCTCATCAACTTCTTCCTCGACATCAATACCGCTGCAGGTTACCTTGAGGTGGAGCCTCCTGTGATGGTCAATGAGGCTTCCGGTTTCGGTACTGGCCAGCTTCCGGACAAGGAGGGGCAGATGTACCACGCAAATCTTGACAACTTCTATATGGTCCCTACTGCGGAAGTACCTGTGACCAATATTTTCCGTGATGTCATTCTCAAGGATAGCGATTTCCCTGTAAAGTTGACGGCTTATACCCCTTGTTTCCGCAGGGAGGCCGGTTCATACGGAAAGGATGTCCGCGGTCTCAACCGTCTCCACCAGTTCGACAAGGTCGAAATCGTGCGCATAGAGAAGCCTGAGAATTCCTATGCGGCTCTCGATGAGATGGTTGCCCATGTGGAGGGAATAGTCAATAGGCTCGGCCTGCCATACCGTATTCTCCGTCTGTGCGGAGGCGATATGAGCTTCACTTCTGCCATCACCTACGATTTCGAGCTCTATTCGGCGGCTCAGGGTCGCTGGCTCGAGATATCCTCCGTATCCAACTTCGAGTCCTATCAGGCCAATCGTCTGAAGTGCCGCTACAAGGATGCAGACGGAAAGATGCAGCTTTGCCATACTCTCAACGGCAGTTCCCTTGCTCTTCCGCGCGTCGTTGCCACGCTTCTCGAGAATTGCCAGAAGGACGGCAAGATCATTATACCGGAGGCCCTCAGGCCATACACCGGATTCGACGTCATTGACTAAGAGCGCCGGACTGAGTAGATGCAGAATCATAAGGAGAGAATTATCCTGGGAGTTGACCCCGGAACCAACATTCTTGGTTACGGGGTCATCCTCGTTGATGGAAAGAACTGCCCCAACTACCTGACAATGGGAGTGCTGGACCTCAGGAAAAAGGGCGAGGCATATGAGAAACTCCGCTGCATTTACGAGGAACTCGGAGCCATCATTGATGAATATCATCCTTCCGACCTTGCAATCGAATCTCCGTTCATGGGCAAGAATGCCCAGGTTATCCTGAAACTCGGAAGGGCACAGGGCGCCGCCATAATCGCCGCGCAGACCAGGGGCGTAACTGTTACCGAATATGCTCCGAGAAAGGCAAAGATTGCGATATGCGGCAACGGCGCCGCGTCGAAGGAGCAGGTGGCGATGATGGTGGAGAAGACCCTGGGGATAAAGGTGGAAGCGAAGTATCTGGATGCGACCGATGCGCTTGCTATAGCGATGTGCCACTATTATCAGCTGACCAGTCCTCTGGCTTCTGTCAAGTCGGCTACGGACTGGAAGAAATTCATAAAGGCCAACCCTGACAGGGTAAAGTAATATGGAAAATTTGTTGCCGACGTTTAAACCCGCCGCCGGGCTTGGCGTCTAAAGCATTGTGTTCTAAGATTTGAAACATGAGGAAATTTTTGTCTGTGATTGTGACCCTGCTGCTGTGCGTGGCTGCCGCAGCCCAGTCGGGAAGAAGCGTAAGCATAACGCTTACGGACGCTTCGACCGGTGACCCACTCTCCTTTGCTACCGTATCCCTTACCCCTGAAGGTGCTTCCAAGGCGCTCAAGTATGTCCTTACCGACGATAAAGGTTCGGCAAAGATAGAGGGCGTAAGGAAGGGAAAGTACACCCTCAAGGGAGAACTTCTCGGCTATCAGCCCTATGTGAAGGAAATTTCAGTGGAGGGCCAGGATGTGGCCCTGGGCCAGGTCAAGGTCGAGGTCGACAGCCAGGTCCTGGATGCGGCGAGCGTATCTGCCGTCGGCAATCCCATTGTCATCAAGAAGGATACCGTGGAATACAATGCGGCATCCTTCCGTACCACGGACAATGATGTGCTCGAGGACCTGCTGAAGAAACTTCCGGGAGTCGAGGTGGACTCGGACGGCAAGATAACAGCCAACGGCAACGAGATCACCAAGATTACCATAGACGGGAAGACCTTCTTTCTGGACGACCCTTCCATCGCATCCAAGAACATACCTGCCAAGCTTGTGGAAAAGGTGAAGGTCCTCGAGAAAAAGTCTGAGCAGGCCCAGTTCACTGGCATAGACGACGGGGAGGAGGAAACGGTGATCGACCTCTCCATCAAGCCCGGAATGATGAAGGGCTGGTTCGGCAACGTCATGGCTGGTGGCGGTTACGACCTTACTGCGCAGAGCCTGTCTGACCCCTCCTGGGACAACGCCAGATGGCAGACCGGCGCCCTTGTGGGCCGTTTCACAGACAAGAGCCAGCTCAGCGTAATCGTCAATGCCAACAATACCAACAACAGGGGATTCAACGACATGGCCGGGAGCATGATGGCGGCTATGCGCGGTGGCGGAGGCGGAATGGGCCGCGGAGCGGGATATGGATCGGGCAACGGTATAACGACCAGCTGGATGGGAGGAGTCAATGGTGCATATACCATGCTCGACGGCGACCTCGATCTTGCCGGCAACTACCTCTATAGCGGCAGCAAGACGGATGTCAGGGAGGATAGTTACCAGGAAACATATCAGGATGACGGAAGTGCCCTCATCAACAGGAGCAACGGATTCAATTCGACCTTTACCAACGGCCACAGGGTGGGAATACGCTATGAACACAAGTTCTCCGAAAAAACCTCCCTGCTCTTCGAGCCGCAGTTCCAGTACAACAGCGGACATTTCAACCAGTATTCCACAGATACCACCCTTTTCCGTGAAGTCGGTGCGACGGACCCGTATCTTTCCAACAAGGGATACACAGGCAACGATGGGGTGAACGGCAACTGGACAGCGAGCGGCTTCTTGCTCCTGCGCCAGAGGCTCAACAAGCCGGGCCGCACCATTTCCGCAATGACAAGGTTCAACTTCAGCCAGAACAAGCTTGCGGCCTACAACCAGTCTCTCAACCAGTCTCTCATTTCCGGAGTTTGGAACAATAGCCAGATAGACCAGTTCTACAATAGCAGAAGCAATTCTTCTTCCGTCCGTGTCCGAGGAAGTTACACCGAGCCTCTCCTTGAGAAACTCTTCCTTGAGATTTCCTACTCATACCAGTGGGCGCGCAACTTCAGCACCAAGGATACCTATAACCTCATTGACGATCCGACGGTGGCTGTTGAGAATATCAGCGAGCTCCCCCGCGAGGTATTCCTTGCTGACGAAGCCTGGAAGGCGGCCCACTTCGACGGGACTTATTCCAATGAGATAAGAAACGAATCTCAGAACCATCAGGCCGGTGCCACTCTGCAGTACCAGACCAAGAATCTTCGCCTCCAATTCGGAGCCCAGTACAGGCCGACTATAACTGATAACTACACGAGCGGACACGACCCTTACCATAAAGTCAACCACAACTGGTCGCCGCGCGCCATGGTCGACTGGGATATCAATGACAATGCGGACTTCCGTCTCGATTACCGGGGCAATTCAAGCCAGCCTTCCACGAGCCAGCTGATGCCTGTCCCTGACAACAGCAACCCTAAGGCCATCAGCTTCGGTAACCCTTATCTGAATCCATATTTCAACCATACTCTAAGAGGACGCTTCGGCTTCACCAACCGCCAGAGTTTCTTCTCCATCCATGGACATTTCTCCGCATCGATGGTTCAGGACGGTATCATCAATACCACCTGGATAGAGAACGGCGTCAGCTACTCGATGCCTATGAACGGAGGACTTACAGGAAGCGCCAATCTTGGATTCTTCCTCAACGCTCCTATTGGCCAGTCAGGATTCTCCATTTCCAACTTTTTCAACAGCAGCTATTCCAACAGCAAGGCCTATGTCGGCAGGACCTCTGAAGTAGGAAACCTGATGAACTACTATGACAAGGAGACCGCCCAGTTCGACTACGATGCTTTCAACAGTGAAGTCATCAAGAATGACAAGCTCTTTGCAGACTATTTCATCACCAACAGGACGGACAATCTCAACGTTACCGAGAACCTAAGGGCGACTTACCGAAACGACTATGTGGAGGTGATTATAGGAGGGCGTACCACCTTCAACAAGCCATGGTACACCAAGGAAATTGTGGAGAAGCAGGAGAACGTCCAGAATATGACCTGGACCAATGCCGTGTTCGGCTCCTTCCAATACAACGCCAGATTCGGACTCGGCCTCAAGACCGACCTCAACTACAAATGGTATTGCGGGTATATAACCCCTCAGGAGGACGAGTGGATATGGAATGCCCAGATATCGCAGCTGTTCTGGAAGAACAGGTTCACGCTTGCGCTTCAGGCGTATGACATCCTGGGACAGGCCAAGAACCTCTACGTGACCGATAATGCCAACTACCACAGGGAGGTACGCAACAATACTCTCGGCCGTTACATAATGCTGTCCCTGACTTTCCGCTTCGGCAACTTCAACAAGGCGGGTCAGCAGATGCAAGCCAGGATGCGCGGTGGCGGTCCGGGCGGCCCTCCTCCGGGAAGATAGGCCGTTTTCACCGAATTATAAGCGAACTGCGGGGGGACTTAATGTTAAATTAAGGCCCCCTTTATGTATCCGGAAATAATTTTGTGTCGCTACACTGCGAAAACCGCTTATTATGACGCGACACTATAACATCCCGGCTGTCCTTGCGGCAGCGCTCGTCCTCTTTTCCTGTACCCCTGAGCCGGCCTCTCCCGTAGCCGTTCCGCCGGAATCGTACCTGGCGCTGGTGGATGCATACAACAGCGACAAGCAATACTGCGGCATAAGTTATCTGAGTTCGACGGCCAAGGTCTTTTTCCTTGGCTCTTACGTCATGGTCCCGAATTCGGAAATGCTCATAGACGACTGCAGGGACGGCGCCGAACCCGATGAGGCCTTCTTCGATGAAGAACTCGGCTACTGGAACGTAGGAGGGGAGACCACATCTCTGGTGCGCAGCAACGGAACGCTCCGCGAATCCTTTCCTGTATACAGCTGGGCCGACAGGAAGGGCCTGTATGTGCTCGCCAGCAACGGCGAGACTTTCAGTTTCGATGACATAAGCTACAGGGAGCCTGAAGACGGCCCTGACAATCCTGACACCCCTGAGGAGCCTGACACGCCTGTTCCTCCTACGGCAAAATACGAGATTCCCCGTGTTTACATCACCACCGACAACGGCAGGACCCCGTCCAACAAGACTGAGTACATCCCGGGAACCATAAGGGTGGAGGATCCGTCCTGCACTTTCGCGCAGGAGACTGTCTTCGAGGCGAGGATGGGCATACGCGGAAGGGGAAACACCACCTGGGGAATGCCGAAGAAGCCGTACAAGGTAAAGCTCGACGCGAAGGCTGGCATACTCGGAATGCCCAAGGACCGCGAATGGGTGCTTCTGGCCAACTATGACGACAAATCCCTTCTGAGGAATATCGTGGCTATGGAGATATCCCGTCGCCTGGGCTTCAGCTGGACCCCGGGAATGGTCAGCGTGGAGCTGTGGTTCAACGGGGCATACCAGGGTGTATATACTTTCTCGGAACACAAGAAGGTCTCCCCGTACAGGGTCAACATTGAGGTCGCCACTGCGGAGAACAACAGCGGGGATGGCCTTACAGGAGGTTTCTATCTCGAATTCGAGAACGAGTCCATCAACGAGCCCTGCTGGGTCAAGAGTGAGCGCTATGGCGTGACCCTTATGTACCACGAGCCTGAATATCCGACCGAAGAACAGCAGGCGTGGTTCAGGAACTACCTCAATGCCTTCGAGAGCACCCTCTACGCCCTGGGCCACGACGACAGGGGAGAGAAGAACTACTATGACTACATAGACGTTGACTCATTCATCAACTACTACATACTCGAGGAACTCGCAAAGGACCCGGATGCCAACTTCCGCAAGAGCACCTACATTGCCAAGGAAAGAGGGAAGAAGATGGAACTGTACCACGTCTGGGACTTCGATATCACCTTTGGGAACTGCAACTACTGGGGCAACGGCCTCATTCCTGAGAATTTCGTTCTCAAGGACTGCGTCTGGTACAACCGCCTGTTCAACAAGGACAGGGATTGGGTAGATGCCGTGGTCAGGCGTTGGGACGAGGTTTATGACGAACTCAATACCATCCCGCAGTATATAGACGAACAGGTCCGCCTGCTTGACGGCGCCCAGGACAGGAATTTCGAAAGGTGGGACATACTGGGTAAATATGTCTGGCCGAACGCCGTCTGGTACGACAGCTACGAGGAGGAGATACAGTATCTCAAGGACTTCTACGGCGAGCGCCTGATGTGGATGGACGAGGCCCTAAGGAAACTTTAGCGATTATGATAACATTTGCAGCAGCCCTGCTCACGGCCGTGAGCTATCTTTTCCCCTTCGCACCGTCGGAGGGCTATGTAAACAGGACAGAAGGCGAATACAGGAGTGAAATCTGCCTGAACGGAAGCTGGGATTTCAAGCCGGCTGACGGAATGGATATTACAGAACTCCCTGACGGAGGTTGGGACCCGGTGAAGATAAAGATACCTTCTCCCTGGAATGTGAATGCCTTCGGCAATGACAATCTTGCAGGTCCCGACCACAGGAACTATCCTTCCTATCCGGAGAGCTGGAATTCAGTGCTCCAGGCCTGGATGCACAGAACTGTGGAGATTCCGCAGGAATGGGAGGGGAAGCGTCTGATTCTTCATTTCGAGGCTGTGGCAGGTGAGACGGCGGTCTATGTCAACGGAAAGCTCGTGGCCGAGAATTTCGACCTTTTCCTGCCTTTCGAGGCGGATGTGACAGAGGTGGTGACCCCGGGCTCGACAGCTGATATCATAGTGGCGGTGAAGAGCCAGAAGCTTTATGAGGACAGGAGCACGGTGGGCCGCAGGATAGTGCCTGCAGGCTCGATGTGGGGCTATCTCATCAACGGTATATGGCAGGATGTTGCCCTTATTGCGGTTCCCGAGCTCTATGTCGAGGATGTTTATGTAAAACCTCTCGTTTCCAAGGGTGTGCTCGAGGCTGACGTGACAGTGAGAAACGCGGGCAAGTCGGCGGTGAGCCTTTCCCTGGAGGGCATAGTCAACAGGTGGATAAATGAGGCGGGCAAGGATGTCAATTCGGCACCTGTGCCGGCGTGGTCCCTCGGTTCCGAGGAACTGAAAATCTCCGGCGAGCGTTTCACTGTCCCTGCTTCGGAAACTGTGACTGTTACCGTGTCCGCAGAGGTTCCTGAGGGCGCCCTTGCCTTCTGGACCCCGGAAACTCCTGCTCTCCATGCCCTGAGGTTCTTCCTCAAACGCCACGAAGGCCGCCGCACCACGGTCGCTGCAGACTGCAAGTATACGCGTTTCGGATGGAGGGAATGGACCATAGAGGGTGACAGGCACTGCCTCAACGGCGAGCCGTATGCACTCAGGGGAGATTCCTGGCATTTTATGGGCATACCTCAGATGACAAGACGTTACGCATGGGCCTGGTTCACCGCAATCAAGGATATGAACGGAAACGCAGTGCGTCCACACGCACAGATATATCCGCGTTTCTATCTCGACATGGCCGATGAGATGGGTATATGCGTACTCGACGAAACGGCAAACTGGGCGAGCGACGGCGGTCCGAAACTCGATTCTCCTCTGTTCTGGGAACACTCCCGCGATCATCTCGAGCGCTTCGTCCGCAGGGACCGCAACCACGCGAGCGTATTCGGCTGGAGCGTCAGCAACGAGAACAAACCTGTGATACTCTATGTCTTCAAGCGTCCTGACCTTATGCCTCAGCAGTACAAGGCCTGGGAGGAATGGCGCGATATAGTGAGGAAGAACGACTGTACGCGTCCGTGGATATCGTCTGACGGAGAGGATGACGGTGACGGAAGGCTCCCTGTGACCGTGGGCCACTATGGTGACGAGGGCTCAATGCGCCGCTGGATAGCAATAGGCAAGCCTTGGGGCATGGGTGAGCACGGTATGGCCTATTACGGCACCCCTGACGAGGTTGCAAGATACAATGGTGACAGGACCTACGAGTCGGCCGAGGGCAGAATGGAGGGTATAGCCAAGGAGAGCTGGAAACTCATCGCCGCCCAGAGGAACAACGGAGCCTCATATTCGACTGTCTTCAATATGGTATGGTACGGGCTCCAGCCTCTGCCTCTGGGCAAGCAGGATCTCGGAACCGCCCCGCAGCTCAGCGACGGAATCGTGTTCGCCCCTTACCGCGAAGGCGTATACGGAGTTCAGCCTGAAAGGATGGGTCCATACTGCACCACCCTCAATCCGGGTTACGACCCGACCCTGCCACTCTACCGTCCTTGGCCTATGTTCGAGGCCATGAGAGCCGCAAACGCACCGGGCGGTCCGCAGCCTTGCATATGGACCGATGCTCCTGTCCGGAAGGTAGGAGAATCCCATCCTGCACCTTCCTATGACAAGATATACTATATAGGAAGAAGCGATTCCCCGATGAAGCAGGTTCTGGACAAACTCGGGGTAGTGCTCAGCGAATACAATGCGAAGAAGTTCAGCAAGTCTTCCGGGCGCGCCCTCTTCCTCGTGGATGCATCCGAGGCCCAGTCTGTTCCGAATACCGGTAACGCGGACGTGATGCTCTGGGGCATGAACCCTCAGTCCGCCCCTGCCTTTGCCGGAGTTCTCGGCGAAGCTCTTGAACTGTACTCTCTTGAGCGTGCCTCCTTTATCCCTGAGCAGAAGAGCTTTATGGAGGGTATTTCCAATTCCGACTTCTACTTCTGCGAGGTCCAGAGGGGACCGGCTTCCCGCTACACCCTCGGCGGCCGTTTCGTGGAGCAGGGCGAGGTTCTGCTCAGCGCCTGCCGCACTGACTGGAGGAAATGGAACAAGCGCCCGGAGGAACTCAAGACTGCAGCCCTGCTCCGCAGCGAGAACGAGTGCACTGTGCCTCTTGCAGTGATCGCAAGGCTGGGCAAGGTATATGTCAGCACCCTCGGAGATTTCATCTCAACGGCCAAGGGCGCAACCGTGCTCGGACGTATGCTCTACAACGCGGGCGTTCCTTTCACCATCACCGTTGCAGGCAAGGACGCCTCCGACATTGGTGAGGAGCTCCCGGGCCTGCTCACAAAGCCTGTCGAATAATCCCGCTTGCGAAGCGACAGAATGAAGAATAATGATAATATAATGATACTGAAATGAAAACCGAAGTTCTGACTCTTGCGCTTGCAGCGCTTATGTTCTCGACCGGCATCACTGCCGACGCAGAGACAAAACACCGTTCCCGGAGCGAATTCCCGAGCTATGAAGGCCTCGTGATGGCCGGATATCAGGGATGGTTCCACAATCCGGATGGAGGAGAGATGTATTCCAATCCGGACGACATCAGGATTGACATGTGGCCTGACGTTACGGAATACGAGAAGACCTATCCTACAGCCTACCGTCACGCGGACGGATCCGTGGCCCGCTTCTTCTGCTCCGATGACGAGAGTACCGTCAAGCTCCATTTCAAATGGATGAAGCAGTACGGCCTCGACGGTGTCTTCGTACAGAGATTCTTCCACAATGCGATGCCGCGCAAGGACGGGAAGCGTGAAGCTACGGTACTCCGCCACTCGATGAAATATGCCCAGGCCTACCACAGGGCTGTCGCAGTGATGTACGACCTTTCCGGTCTCAGGCCGGGCAAGAACGACTGCATGCAGCTTGTCGACGACTGGAAGTACCTGGTGGACAGTGTGAAGGTGACAGACTACGGCCGTGACAACATGTATCTCTACCACAGGGAGAAGCCGCTGGTTGTAATCTGGGGCGTGGGTTTTCCTGACCGCCCATACGACATTAAGGACATAAGGCTTGACGAGTTCATCGATTTCCTCCACAACGACCCAGTATACGGCGGTTGCAGCGTGATGCTCGGAGTTCCGACCTACTGGCGTACCCTTGAGTACGACAGCGTCGAGGACCCGTATCTCCACGAGCTCATTAAGAAGTCCGACATCATCCTTCCGTGGATGGTACAGAGGTTCTCCCCTCTGGTCCATTTCGACATGGACCGTTACCGCGATGTCATCCGCAAGGATATCGCCTGGTGCGAAGAGGCCGGCGTCGACTATGTTCCTCTGATTTATCCTGGCTTCAGCTGGCATAATCTCAGTGTCCATGCCGCCGGCGACGTCATCGGTGACGTGAAACCTGTCGCGAGCATACCGCGCCAGGGCGGCCGCTTCTACTGGTCCCAGGCATATACGGCCATAAAGGCTGGAGCAAAGATGCTCTATGTCGCGATGTTCGACGAGGTAAACGAGGGAACTGCCATATTCAAGGTCACTGACAATCCGCCGGTAAGCGAGAGCGCCCAGTTCGCAGATATGGACGGAATGCCTTCAGACCATTATCTCTTCCTGACCGGCGAGGTTGCAAGGATGCTCCGCGGAGAAACCCCGCTTACCGACAAGATGCCTGTTGCCGCCAAGGTTGTCACTCCGGAAGGCGTGCTTTCCAGCCACATGGACGGGGATATGGCGGCCAATCCTTTCATTTCCCATCTCTACACGGCGGATCCTTCCGCCCACGTATGGGCTGACGGCCGTCTCTATGTATATGCATCGCACGATATGGACCCGCCGAGGGGTTGCGACCTGATGGACAAGTACCACGTGTTCTCGACCGACGACATGGTCAACTGGGTCGACCACGGCCAGATACTCGAAGCTGCAGATGTGCCTTGGGGGCGTCCTGAGGGCGGCTTCATGTGGGCTCCGGACTGTGCGTACCGCAATGGCAAATATTATTTCTACTTCCCTCATCCTTGCGAGTCCCGCTGGCAGGATTCCTGGCGCATAGGCATTGCCGTGAGCCGCAAGCCGGCTTCCGACTTCAAGGTCAAGAAGTGGATCGAGGGCATGCCTCCTTATATCGACCCTTGCGTGTTCATAGACGATGACGGACAGGCCTACATCTACAACGGCGGCAGCGCCCGCTGCTTCGGCGGAAAGCTGAAGAAGAACATGACCCAACTTGACGGGGAAATGGTCGAGATGCAGGGCCTTCACGATTTCCACGAGGGAACCTGGGTGTACAAGT
>JAEDEB010000052.1 GCA_016293535.1 Bacteroidales bacterium
TCTGGTCAGCCGGAGCTTTTACAAGCTCCCGTCTTTAGACGGGGGTGACTGACACAGACAAAAAGATTACTGTTCCTTTACAAAGATAACACTATATCTTGATTCATACAATTTTTATTTATCTTATTAACATCCTAACCACGAATATTATCATGTGAGTACAATACTCCCGTTTATAGGGCATACTGTCGTTCTTCTGAAAGACCTATCAGCCTGAAGAAAGTAGTCGTCAATGAATCCTTCTTACTGCACAGCAACCCCCTAATTGAAGCAGAATCTTGCGATGATGGATATCATATGGAAGCGGGTTCACAACACTGCCGGCATGAGGGAAACTGTCAAGGTTCAACGTGCATCTTGGGGAAATCGGCGAGATCGGCGATGTCTGCTGATGGGATTTGCCGTCGAAAGCTGAACAGCGCAATGCCGATTGGGCATGAACCGTCGGACAAAATAAAACTGGGGCCAGTCATCGGAAGATGGCTGACCCCTTTAAACGTCTGCATGGTAAATCACAATTATGTTCCACGCAGGCTATATTTCATCAATTTAAGAATTGTGCATTTTCAAGACAATTCCAAATCTTTTCTCACAGACAATCATATTTTTCAATATCGCCAACAATTATTCCGCAAATTTTCGTTATTGCACTGCTCCTTTTGTAAAGAATGCACGGATTTCCTCATCGGGAATCCTCATCCCCCATTTGTCCGGCTCCTTTCGCGTCATCTTCCCATAGGGGCTCCTGGCACTCTTGTGAATGGACTCCAGATCCTTCATCGGAGTGCCCATCATCGCATGTGTCTTGGTCTTCAGACACCCGGCCACAAAAGGGTTCGCTTCATTAAGGTTATTCCAGGCCGCCTCGCAGATTCTCCTGTCATTGATATTTCCTTTCCTGTATGCCGCCGGGAAGACAGGGCCGTACTTCCACACCTGCGGCTGCTCAATCTCCAGTCTCCCCTTGTCAGATGCGAGAAAAGACCCGTACAGGCACCAGAGGATGAGCTGGGCCTTGGACATCGAAAGCCTGTACCCGGCCGTCATCGCGATGTATGAAATCGCATTGACAAGGAGTATACTGTCATATGCAGGTCTTGCCGCCGGAGAGGACTCTTTCTCCATTCCCTCCTTGCCTCTTTCACAGTTGGCCCCTTCACTATCCTCAATAGGTGCCTCGGTATCCTCCCTGGAAGATGGGGCGTCAGTATCTTTCCTCGCTGCTTCCTTCTCTGCCTTCGGGAGCATCTCTTCCCCAAGAAGCGCGGCCATCGACAGAGGGTGGTTCACAAGTGGCCTGAGTCTGGGAAGATGGCCAAGAGGATGCAGTTCCCTGCATTTGTTGCGAAATGAAACAATAAGGTCGTTGATGGCCATTCGGACCTCGTTCTCCTGTATCAGAGTATCCTGTCCGTTCAGCCAGCGGAGGACACCTTCCATTCTTTCGGAAGTTACTGTATTTACCCTTTCCATATCTGAGATCTTATCTTTTCGTTCCCGCCGGACATCCAGTCGGAACGGCGCAGACAAAGGGGACGGAGGAGGCCCCGGTGGGAACGGACCGAAGACAAACGATGCGGCCCCTGCCCGTGTCGGCTTGTCAAGGGGAGGTGAACGCAGGGGCTGTGCGGCCCCAACTTCGCGAAGTGCAGACGGATGGCGGGCGGGAACAGAAAAAGGCGGCAGCACACTTGCCGCCGCCCGGGTCAGGAGTTCATCCGTCATTCCTCTCCCCTCGCCTTCCGGTTTCGTCTTCTCCTCGAGTGTCTGCGCACAGCGCAGCGGAGGATATCCACTGACCACTCTGCCTCGCTGATGGCCTCGTCGATGGTCTTTGATTCAGTGTAGCCGTCCACAGCGCTGTCCGCCTTGCTTCGCAGCTCCCTCAGGGCAGCGAGGAACTCCTCCGCCTCATCGAGGCAGTCGGATGCTGAGGCTCTGCATCCCTGCATCTCTTCAATGGCGGCGATGGCGTTGTCTGCTTCCATCAGGGCATCCCCGATGATGTTGAACTCCGTGCGTCTGCCGTGTGCAGATACGGTTCTGCGAGCCGCCATCAGGCTTGCCTGATAGTGTCTTCCACTTTCTGCGGCTTCTTCAAGAAGGTGATAGATTACTTCTCTTGTCATAAAACAAATTTTTAAAGGTTATTATATCCGTCGGGAACCGTTCCCGTCCGTTTTTCGCCTCATATGGCGGAAGCCGTGTCGGAAGGGATGCTCTCGGCGGATTTTCGTGTTTGTCAGCGTTTCCTGACGGGAAGTATCGTGTTTCCTTGCAGGTGAGTGTGGCAGGAGTCTTTCCCACAGATGCGCACAGGCTCCTGCGGGTGTCCGGGCAACGTGTTGCCGGGACACGACCCGCCAGCATTAGCTGTCCGCAGCGGGCCTGAAAGCAGATGTGGAGAAAGACAGGGAAGCATGTTCCGGACGGCGTGTCCCAGCGTCCAGGAGTCTCACCCGCTTCCGCGTTAGGCCGGATAACGCGAAAGCATGTGAGAAGGGACAGGGACTGCCTTCCTAACCCGTTCCACGCACGGCAGGATGCCGAAGGGAACGTCGGCGAAGGCAAGACTTCCGGAACATGCGGCGGGAGAGGGTCTCCACATTCACTTCCAGGATGGCTTGTCCTGTTGTCGGACAGTTCGTGACAGGTGAAAGTATTCAGGGTATCGTAGTTAGTGGTTTGCATCGTGTTTTGGTCTTGAGGAATCTTCCTAAGCTCTTAAATAGTGCGTCGCAGGCCGGAATCAATGTTAAAATTACTCAGTAATCAGGCACGGTGAGCCATATCAATAAAAAATCCGTGGCGATTCACATCGTCACGGACCGTCGGCATATTGCCCCTTGAGCATTATCTGTGTAGAATGAAGAAAAATGTGTTTAGTACATAGCTGTCATTTACGAGATTCGGGACTGCCTGATTTGTTGCATATGAATTATTGTACATGGGTGTCTATTCCGGAAGATCCTCCGCATCCTGTCGCTGTCCCCTCGGACGGAGGTTGCCGATGATCGGGGTGTACTGCCTTGCCTGCTCATCGGAGAGGCCCATCTCTTCGCGCTTCTTTTTGCTCAGTCCGAGCTTGATGAAGTGGGTGTTGCCGTACTTCCCCTCGGGACTCTCGCGGACCTCGATATCCATGTAGATATGTCCGCCCTTGTCCTTTGCACCGATGAAGATTGCGGGGTTGGTGTCCACGGGTATGACGATGGAACGCTTGCCGTTCACCGTCGTGTTTATCTGCACTCCATTGAGCGCAGAAAGGTCGATACTGCCGACCAGTGACTGGTTCTGTGCCATAATGTATAGGTTTCTCTTGCATTGCAAAGATAATTATAAATTTACATAACGCAAGTAGATAATTACATAAAACTATTATTGAATTACTTTAGCAAGAATTTTCTTGCTCCGACAGTCTTGGTTGCGTACTTCCCGTAGACCTCCGGTTCGTCCTTCTGGAGGCTCCTGGCGTCGAGGGTGACGGTCGTCTGCGTGCTCGTGTACCTGTCCCAGAGGTCAGGACGGTCGGCCTTGAAGGTGTCCTCGTCGAAGACGGTCCTGGAGCTGTTCTTCCAGGTGGCGAGGATCTTCACCTCCCCGGTGTCCCTATCCGTGAAGACGAGGGCCTCGCATCCTCCGGTGGCCATCTTCAGCGCATCGGTCAGCGTCTCTTCCCTCTCTTCAAGCTCCTTCAGCTGGCTCCGGCACTCCTTGAGGGCCTTCCACATCGCGTGGTCGTTCTCGGTCGCCTCTGCCTCGCTCCCCTTGCGCGCCTCGGGGAAGCTCCTCAGCACGTCCTCCGCGTTGATGTCCGGAGGACATACCCCGGCGAGGAGATTCTCGTGCCAGAAGCGGTCGATCCTCTTTATGAGCTCGTCGAAGAACGGAGGGTTGAAATCGATCTCCACGTAGTCGAAGTGGTTTGCCCCCGGAGCGAAGCTCAGCCAGCACAGAGCGCCGTTGCTGACTCCCATGATGCCCATCTGGTACTGTATCTGGCAGTACCAGTAGTCGGGCAGGTCGTCCTTATACACGGCCTTGCCTGTGCGCTTTATCTCCAGTATCCTCGCATTCGCGAGAGTCTGCCCCTCGGCGGGCGTGCCCTTCGGCCACCAGAGGCGGTCTGGGCTGACCCTAAGGTAGTCCCTCTCGGTGTCCACCGCCATCCAGTCCCCTTCGGAGGTGACGTCAACGATGTTGCCCGTCTTCCAGGCGAACCACTCCGCTATGGCGGGCTCGAGGATATGTCCCTCGGCCATGGCGTCGTTCTCCGGTTCCGGGGCCCTCAGGCCCTTTCGGACCTCGTAGAGCTTGCGCGGCGACGAGAAGGGGCTGACCCCCATTATCGTTCCGGCATCGGAAGATCCGATGCCCTTCTTTCTCTCTTCAAGCCACTCCTCATGGGTGGCCGGTCTTATGATTCTGTAAGCCATAATCTGTTATTTGTTTAACTTGTCCTTGATTACCTCGTACCTTGCGAAATGGACCTGCTCCCTGAAGCGGTTTCCCGCCCGCCAGAACTCCTGCCACAGGTCAGACGGATCCTCTCCGTCCCCATTGACGCGGAAGGTGATGTCCGGGTATTTGAGGGACAGTTCCCTTATATCCGTATCGTAGCTGTACCATTTGGCGTTGACTGACTCGAAGGACGACATCCCGTTGTCTCCCATAATGGCATCAATATCTTCGAGCATCCTTTGGTACTGTTCCCTTGGGCCCTCCTCGAGGGCGAGGGAAAACGTAGTGTAGTATCCCATATCTGAAGAATTAACCCTGGTCAGAACCAGCTGAAGTGGTAAAAGCCGTTTCTATGGTCACCGGTCTGCTCGAAGCGCCGGAGTGTCGAGACGACCTCGTCCCTGAACTCCTCGTCGGTGGCTCTTCCTACGTAGTCGGAGTCGAAGTAACTACTAATCTTCTCGGCGCTCTTTGTCCCGATGTCGTCCACGGCCGCCCGGAACTGATCCTCGGGGATCTCCCAGTCGCCCACACAATCATCGTTAAGCGACCCGCATATCTCGCATCCGCTGTCTGAAAGCAGACTCATAAGTTCCTCGATCTGCCAGTTGAAACCGCAGTCCCCGTACTCGATTTCACGCCTGATCTGAACGTGTATCCTGTTTCCCATGATAGAAAGTGTTTGATTGTTTGTTGATGGAGGAGGCCCGTTCAGGCCTCCTCGTAGATCTCGAGGCAGGGAGCCCAGACATCTTCCTCCTCGCTTATGAAGTCCCTGCTCCATTCGCCGTACAGGCTGATGAACTCCCCGGAGAGGAAGTAGTCCATCCCGGCATCCTCGTTGAATCCGAGTCCGGGACATTCCTCCTTCAGGTCCCGCTTCAGTTCCATCAAGTCGTTCCTGCTGTACTGGCATCCGTTGAAGGCGATGACATCCAGGTCCGGAATCCTCTCCGGTTGTGTGTGACGTGGAAGTTGCCGAACTCGTCGGTGCAGGACCAGGCGAGGGTGATGCCGGGGAATTTCTCCAGTATAAGGTTCTCAAGATCCTCCGACCTGTCCCAGGCGGAAGTCGTCGAGAAGCGCATCCTTCCGTCCTCGTCCACCTCGAATTCCCTTTTCTGGTCCACATACGGCCCGCACAGGCAGGCCTGAGCATAGAAGTCAGGGTCGAGTGTACCCCTCAGGTGCATCCCCCTGTACTTGTCGAGACCGTCGGCGTCCACTCCCAGGAGTGTGGCTGCGAGGTTCCCCATCCAGTAGCGTCCGAAACCGCTGCTGTAGTTCGGCATCGTGTTGAGCGTCTGCGCAAGGGCGCGGAGCTGCTCCAGGTCGCCAGAGGCGACGATGTGATTGCAAGCCCAGTTTGGCATAAGGCAACAATGTTTAGTCGGTTGGTATTAAGATGCCCTTCCTGCGAGCCTCATGAGCTCCGTGAAGTTGGCGTCGGTGATGGTCCACTGCTTTCGGATGGCGCTCCTCAGCTGCCATGACGGCTTGTCCTTCGGCTTCTTCGCAGCCCAGCTGATGAAGGCGTCCCACCGCGGATGCGATGGAGAGAGTTCCGGAAGGCCCTTCACGCTCTCTGTCGTCTCCGTCTTCTGCGGAGCTGCAGCCGTCTCTGGCTTCTTCTCGCTCTCTTTCGCGGAAGGCGATGTCGTCGTGGCCGTGCCGCTGTCGTACTTGGAGTCGTTCCTGCCCCAGTAGATGTCCGCACCGAAGCCCAGCGCCTTGCAGGCGATGCCCAGTGCATCCGTATAGGCCTTCTTGTAGGCCTCGTCATCGATGAAGAGCCCGTCGGCGTTCTTCAGCACAAGGCGGTTGCCGCCGGTGCCGCGTATCGGCTTGCTCCACCTGCCGGACTTCGTGTCCTTCAGGTAGAGGTTGATGTCGGTGAAGACGCAGACCTCGCCGTTCGGGAAGTCGACCCTCTCCTGGCGCGTCACCTCCGTGAACCAGCCTTCTCCGCACGGACCGAAGAGCTCCGTGAGCTTCTGGATCCTCCACATGCCGTTGATTTCCGTGAGTGTCTTGCCCCAGGATGATTCGAAGGGCTTCTGCGCGTCCTCGGGGACGCTGCTGACCTGCTTGTAGATATGCAGGTTGTCGCTTGGATTCTTGAGTTCCATATGAAAGAGTTTTGAAATTGAACTATCCTGTCCTCAGGCACGGGAGTTCCTTCCCTTGAAGGGTGCCTGCGATGCTGCGAAAAGTGCAGGCGAGGACGTGAAAGGCAAGGGCGGGCGACGGAAACCGATGCCTGAAAGGTGTCTGTTTCCAAGAACGAAGGTCCCTGTACCTTGCCGGACGACGACCCTGCTTGAACTTCGCAGAGAAGGCAGCCCGAAAAGGGAGGGATACGTAATATCCAAAAACTACACAACGTAATCCCTGTCCAGTTCCACGAGGGTGTCGACCCTGAAGCAGCGCCAGTCGCGCCTCACCAGGTCGAAGTACGAGAAGGTCCCGTTGAAGGCCGGCTTGCGCTTTGAAGGTGTCTTCGTCTTGTCCTCGTACCTCTCGATGAGGTCGGAGGCCCGGGTGCCGTAGGCATCCCGGTGCTCCCCGTTGACCTTCGTGAAGGTGAAATGGCACATCCCTTCCGTCATCAGGTTCTTCATCTCCTCTATGTCGTCATATATTCTCTGCGCCGTGGATGGCTGTCCGTTGCCGGCGAGGTAGGAGGCGATCCTGCCGAGTTCCTCGTCGTTGTCCTTTGTCAATCTGATGCTGAGTCGTCTCATATCACTTTCTATTTGAGTTGTCCATAATAGCTTTCTTGATCATCTTCCCCAGCTCCGGGGCGAGGGTCGAGAGGTCGGTCATGCTGACGTGGTTGTCGTACATCTCCGAAGGGTCGTACTCGAAGTCGATTCCTATGCTCACGAACGAGAACCCGTCCCGGGAGAGTTCCCTCACCGCCTCCTTCACGTTGCGTGTCGGCTCGCAGGGCGCTCCGTCGCTGATGACGAAGAAGAGGCATTTCTCTCGAGTCCTCGCCCGGACCCTTGCCGCAGCCTCGCGGATGGCCCTGGAGTCGATGTTGCTCCAGTCAGCCTCGATGCTACCGAGGGCGTACTTGTCTCCATGTCCCCTCCCCTCGCGGTAGGCGTTCAGCTTGACGAACGAGCCGTTCTCGGTCGTGTGCCCATAGATGTACAGGTCGACGTTGCGGACCGTGGCTAGTGCCTCGTTCAGAAGTATGGCCGTGTCCCTCGCCGCCTGGATCTTCTCCCCGTCCATCGAGCCGCTCTCGTCCACAAGGATGCATACGGCCATCCTGTCGGCACGCACAGTCCTCTCCTGACGGTAGATATTCTCCACTCCCTGCACGGCTTCTGCCAGCTTGCCGGTATCGAGAAGGCCGCTGCGCAGTCCCCTCAGGTCACGCACCCTGTCGGTGCCGTTGCGTCTGAGGATCGAGCTGAAGGCTGGGACATAGCGTCTCACCCTCGAGAGGGACTCGTCGTAATGGCGCTTGTCCGCCTCCGGGAAGTGGATGTTCACCTTGTCGGTCGAGCCTATCTCCAGCTCGCCCTCGAGGGCCTTTCCCAGTCGCGTTCCGTCCTTGCGGATGGCTCCGGACATCCTCTCCGGCTTCATGCCGGCAGGCGTTGTGCCGTCGGAAGGCTGCCCAGTTACATCCTTCTCCAGGGAGTCAAGAAGGCTCCCGAGCATCTTCTCCAGCTGCTCGTCGGAGAGAGGCGTCTGTCTGCCCTGCGTTCCGGAGCCGTTCCCCTCGCCGCCTTTGGCTTCCTTCGGGACACGCTTCTTCTGTTCCTGGTTGAAGAATCGCTTGATAATGTCGAATATCCTCTGTGCCGCGCTGAAAGCCTCCGCACAGGTCTTGGGATATGGCATGATGACAGCCCTCACGTCATAGAGCGTGTCGGCGAACTCCCTGAGGTCGTCCTCTTCCATGGCCTTCGGGTAGCGGATCATCGACAGGATGCTGTTGACGAGCCTTACGGAACGCTCTGGCGGTGCTCCTGCGGAGGATGCCTGCATCCTTGTCGAGTGGCGGTCGAAGTAGTAGTACTTCACGCATCCGAGGAAGTTGGCAAGTCCGGGACGCTCCTGCCCGGTGAGCATCTCGATGCGCTCGTCCTCGATGATGTTGAAAAGGTCTGCGATGATGCGGTTCCTGGCCCTCGGCATCACCCTGAAGTCAGTGTAGAGCAGGTGGCTTCCCTCGTGTATGGCAAGACCGGTGAAGATGTCTATCTTCTGCCCGACGGAGAGCCTCGTGTCGTCGAACATGTCCGTTGCCACGCTCACGACCTTGCTGTCGGTGAACGATGCGTCCGGGGTCAGGGCTATCCTCACCTTGAACGGGGTGTTCATGGCCACTATCATGTCCCTTGCGTGGTTGTACGCGATGCGGTGCAGGTCTGCGTCGTCCTTTGGCGATAGCATGGCGGCCGAGTAGGCGGAGCCGGATGAGAGGGTCTGCTCCCAGCCGAGCCTGCCGCTGCGCTCGGCGCTGGTGTAGTTCTCGCCGTTCCTTTCCAGGAAGTCCTCCCTGAGGACCTGTATCTTCTGGTCGGTAGTCATAGTGTATCTGTATTGTTTGGTTCTTCCTTGCCGATGCCGAAGGCATCCCTTGTCAGTTCGATGGTGTCGTGGACCAGAACGGCCCCGAAGAAGAGAATTCCTCCGCCCACGATGAGGGTGTAGAGGACCCAGTAGATGATTTCTTTCAACAATTCCATAATTGATGTCGTTTGCCTCCCCTTCCGGGGAAATTACGTGACGCAGGACAGGGACGGTCACGTGGCAAGGGTGCACCGAGGAATCGATGCGCAGGCGTCCATTCCGACGGGAAAGGCAAAGCCGGCCCTTGCATCGCAAGAACCGGCCTTAACTTCGCGGAACGGATTTCCCGGAGGGAGAGGAGGAAAGATTATTCATCTCTTATAAGTTCTGCTGTTTCCTTCCAAAGTGTATATGCTTATAATAACCACCTTAATTCGTACTAAAGGTACATAACAATAAAAGTCTAAATTATTTGCTGAACCAGTATTAATGATTTCTCGGTTTTTCTTGTTTAGCATGATATATTGATTGAAGCAAGATAACTGATGTCCATTCCCGAATATTAAATACATAAAATCGTCAATTCATAAGGAACGACAAAATGTTTCCTTCCAGTTGATTTTTCGCTAGAAGATATAATTTTTTTAATAGATAGTATAAGCTGTATGCTATTTAAATTGTATATTTGTTTGCAAATCGATATCACTATGAGTAACAAGAATCTTAATAGATTGAAGGTCGTTCTAGCAGAAAAGGGACTATCCAACAAGTGGCTTTCCGAGCAATTAGGTATAACTCAAGCTACAGTCTCAAAATGGGTGACTAATACGTCACAGCCTAACCTAGATATGTTGATTAAGCTATCAAAAGTTCTTGATGTTGCGATACAGGATTTAGTCAGATTATAAACTACAACATTTCAGATAATTTATGACATCTCCTTACATATCTTCACCAATGAATTATATAGGTGGCAAATATAAATTGCTACCGCAGATTATGCCCTTATTCCCAGAAGATATTGATACGTTTGTTGATATCTTTTGTGGCGGCGCTAATGTTGGCATCAATGCCACGGCGAATAAGATCATTTTTAATGATAACTTGACATATCTCATTGATTTATATGAATGTTTTCTGAATAACCCTGTAGAAGTAACGATTGCGCATATTGAGGGTAGAATCGCAGAATATGGGCTATCCTTAACTAATCAAGATGGATATTTGAAAATGCGTGAAGAATACAACAAATCTCGTAATCCGCTAGATTTGTTCGTTCTTGTGGCTTACTCATTCAATCACCAGATCAGGTTTAATGGAAAGCACCAGTTCAACTGCCCGTTTGGAAAGGACCGAAGCCAATATAACCCCAACATAAAGCATAATTTAGTCAAGTTCGTCAACGCACTCCAGAGCAAACATGTTCAGTTTACGTCATTGAATTTTGACTACTTTGATTACGCTCAGTTAAAAACTGGAGACTTTGTTTACGCAGATCCTCCGTATCTAATTACAACAGGTACCTATAATGATGGTAAACGAGGGTTTACTGGTTGGTATGAGTCAACAGAAGAGAACTTGCTTGCTATACTCGCTGGTTTGAATCAACGTGGTATAAAATTCGGCTTGTCAAATGTCTTGCATCATAAAGGGAAAAGCAATAATATCCTACTCTCTTGGATTGATAAGAACGATTTTCATATAAACTATCTCAATAAAGACTACTCAAATTGTAATTATCACACCCTCGATAAAAGCAAAGATGCTTCTGTTGAAGTGCTGATTACCAATTATGTCCCAACCGAAAACCAATTAACTTTGTGGCCATGAGATACATAGGAAATAAAGAAAGCCTCCTCGATACAATATATACAAAGTTTGACGAGAATAATATACAAGGATCATCATTCTTTGATTTCTTCGCAGGAACTACAAATGTTTCACGTTACTTCAAGTCAAAGGGTTATAAGGTGCTCTCTTCTGACATCTTGTATTTATCCTACTGCCTACAGAAGGCATATATTGAGAATAACGAAGAGCCTTCTTTCTCGCTATTACTTCCAACCCTGCCAACGAGTTCGTCACAGGGAATCTTCGCGTCTCCTTTGACCGATGTAGTTGGATATTTGAACACTTTACCTCCTGTTGATGGTTTCATCTATAAGAACTACACCCCAGGAGGAACAAAAGATCTTGAGCGTCCCAGGACATATTTCATAGATGAGAACGGAGGAAGAATTGATTCTATTCGCATAAAAATCGAGGAATGGAAGAATATTGGACTGATCAATGAATCTGAGTATTTCATTCTTCTTGCTTGCCTTATAGAAACAATCGGCTTTTACTCAAATATTGCCGGTGTATATGCCGCTTTTCAAAAGCATTGGGACCCAAGGGCCCTTAAGCCACTTGAGCTCAAATCTATTAATTTAGTCAAGAATGATTGCGAGAACAAGGTCTTTTGCGCAGATAGTATGGATCTGTTGGAGACTATTGATGTAGACATATTATACCTTGACCCGCCATACAATGAAAGGCAATATGCGCCAAACTACCATATTTTGGAAACTATTGCCAGATATGATAATCCTGCGGTAAGGGGCGTAACAGGCATGCGCGACTATTCTAGCCAGAAATCAAGGTTCTGCAGAGCGAATACGGCTTTGGAAGATTTGGACAAGGTGGCAAGAACAGCGAAATTCAAGTACCTCGTACTGAGCTATAACTCTGAAGGTATTATGCCTCAGGAAAAGATAATTGAAACACTGAAGAAGTATGGCGAAGTTAAACTTGAACAGTTCGAATATGCCCGTTTCAAAAGTAACAATAGGGGCCTTTCGCAAACTAAGAAAACAGTTTTTGAACAATTATATATACTTAAAAAACTAATATGAACCTTTGGATTTTAACAGAAGAACGCCCTAAAAAGGAAGTCCTTCAAATGATCTTTGAGTATTTCGCCAAAGACCAGAACTGCGGTTTCTTTGGAGACAGCATTAGGATCATTCCTATACTGAACTCTAACAAGACTTTTGCTTTCACATATGAGGTAATTGGTTTTAAGTGCGCAAAAGTCGATAGAATCTTCATCAAAACTGTGTCTGGTAGTTCCAGCTTCACGGACTTCTTGATCTTTTATCAGGACAACCAGCCAGTTGTCACCGATACTCCTCTTTATGCGATAGAGGAGACCAAGACAGATGATAAAGAAAGTCGAAACACAGGAGTATACCAGCGATGCTCTAAATTCGTTTTCATTCAAAACTTTTACCCACAAACTAAGCTTATTATGCTTTATGCCCTTCAGGTTGGACAAAAAGCTGAGCCTACGGAGACATATATTTTTGGAACACGTATGTTGTTGACATTAGGAGTCGAGATTCTTGGAAAAGTCCTTGACCCTAAAATATTTAAGCCATTTACGTCAATTGATGAACTTATCAGGGCTAAAGCAGCCATGAGAAAAGCTCCTGCCGGCAATGTGCCAATCAGCATTACAAAGGTCAATGACGACCTCATACAAGTATCTGGACGTCTCTTCAAAAGTGGAGGACTTTCACACGACCCTAACATTGGTGCACTCTCCATTATCTGCGCAGTATTAAGGAAGTTAGGTTGGGAAGGACGTATAGTAATTACTATGCATGGCCTTGCACAAAAACATGTTGGTTCAACCAATAAGTTTATCCAGATTGCAAATGTCCTTGGAATTGAGTTAGATGGTTTGACCGTTCCTCGGGCGACCTTGCCAAAAGATTACTGGCATTACGAAAAGCAGGGCGAGAAACTCGGCACTATTTTTATTCATATATGCGTAGAGAATTTCACTACCGGATATTCAATATTTGAAAACCACGCTGGCTGTGAAAAGGGATACTTTGTCACTCCTGGAGGTGATCACATTGCCCTGGAGAAGTACTCAGATAGAGATGCATATAAGGCTGGAGACAAAGATGCTATTGTATTCATACCTGATTTAGTATTGCTGGATGTAGATGAAACCGAGGTGATTACAATCGAAGGTAAGAAATACATCAATAAGCAGAAAGGAATTGATGAACTGAATAACTACGACAGCTTTGACAACATGTACCTTAAGGTTCATTATCCAGAGTATAAAATTGTTAGAACTGTTGTGCTATACGGAAGCAACAACAAATATGTTGGAGAAGTCGAAGTTGGATTCCTTCTCAATGAGCGAGGCAAACTTGTCCTTGGAATACGTGCTCCTAAGATATTTAGAAAAGCCATAACAAATCTTTTTGGCTACTGGAGATAGGTGACTATATATGCCAACAAAAAAAATATACATTGATTTAGACGCCGTTACTAGTCATCTTAAGAAGCTTGGGGTTTCTCAGGCTGACGAAGAGGCAATGGTTATCAATGCAAAAGTAGCAAGTCTGATTTCGTCATATAAAAAGAGGAAAACTATCGCGATGGAACAATATGCTGAAGCCAAACCATTCAGCGAGGTTTACCCTTCTATTGACTCTCTACGACTCCCACAATGGGTACTTGCACGTATTAGTGAAGCGAGAGTACTGGGAGGATCATCTAACCTGGTAATCTTTCCAGACGGTACCAAGTATCAGCTTAATAACCCGTTAAACGACTTGCCTGCATCAGCATGGCTAAATTTCACGACATCTGTCTTCACAACATTCTATAGCACGACCGGGGAAGAGTCCTACGCTCATCATATACGGAAAATACATCCGACCCCAAAACCTCCTCAGTTAATGAAAGATATCATATCTTTTTTTACGAAGGAAGGAGATATTGTTTTGGATTACTTTATGGGCGTAGGCGGAAGTCTGCTAGGTGCTGGACTATGTGGTCGCAAGGCAATCGGTATAGATCTAAACTCAAAGTACATTGATGCTTACCAAGAAGCTGCAAAAGAGCTCTCGTTACCAATATTCCCTACAGTGCAAGGCGATTGTCTCGAGATTCTTAACGATAGAAATAAAATGACAGCTTTGATCGGCGACAATGAATGTAGTCTTGTTCTCATTGATCCGCCGTATGGTAATATGATGAGTAGGGAAAAAACGGGTGGTGATGTGCAGGTCTACGGAAATGTTGGGACTCCTTTCACTGATGACTTTAGAGACTTTGGAAACATGACAATAGACAATTGTCTTGAATCACTTAAAACTTCTGTGGAGTTGTCCCAGTCCTATTTGAAGAAGAGGGGATATATCGTTATTTTTATCAAAGACTTACAACCTAAGAAGAAAGAAACAAACCTCCTGCACTCAATGATAATCTCAAAAATAAATGAGATCCCAAACATCCAATACAAGGGGCTTAGAATATGGGCTGATAAGTCCTCAAAGCTTTACCCTTATGGATACCCACTATCTTTTGTTGCGAACCAAATTCACCAGTATATTCTAATATTTAGGAAAGAGATGTAATACTCAAAAAGGTACTATTTGCAATATGATAATACTTTAATCACTGCCGTCCTTAGAGATTATATCATATCGTAATCTGTTCGACAGTTTTGGAGGATTACTATAAAATGCTCTCTGAGCAATAGGTACATTTGATAACCACGGACGAAAAAAAAGATATACTCTTCTGTTTAACATTAATCCTTTTTGAATTTGATGAGGCAGTCGTAATAAACCGACATCATGCCGCACCAGTAGTGCCAGTCCTCCGGGTAGTAGGTATGCTGGC
>JAEDEB010000053.1 GCA_016293535.1 Bacteroidales bacterium
CGCCGGCGGCGATGAGCATTGCAACCTTGACGGCGTTCGCTACGGCAAGGGTGTATGCGCGGGAAGTGATGGTGGAAGCAGTGATGGCGTCTACGTCACCGCCGTCCTTCCTGACCGCAAGGGTCTTCTCCGCGGGATTCCATCCTGCGAACTGATCGTGGAACTGGGGCTCAGTACATTTGGCGCCCAGGCCTGGCGTTTCAGCGTGTGAAAATACCGAGGTATTGTAGACTGTGCCTTCCATGGTCACTCCTACAAGCAGGGTAAGAGGTCCGCCGAAACCGACCACCGAAGAGGTGATGGCGAAGGCGACGGCCTCGTCTCCGGAATAGAGAACATAATACGGATAGTCCTTTCCTTCACAGCTGATGGTCTGTTTGGAAGACATCGAGTCGAACTCGGGAGCCACGGCCTCGATGGCTTTGGCCAGTTTTTCCGAGTTGGCATTGTCGATTGCGTCCTTGGTGAGCACATAGACTCCTGCAAGCAGAGCGGAGCAAACAAGACACACCGCCGAAAGGCAGAGGACCATATTTCTGAATGATGATTTCACTGCCATAGCCTATTTCCTCCCGTATTTTTTCTGATGACAGAACTTGTTGATAAGGGGAACCACGGAGTTCATTATCAGGATGGCGAAGCTGACACCCTCCGGATATGCACCGCAGTACCTGATGAGAACGGTCAGTACACCAATTCCCACACCGAAGATGATTCCGCCTTTGTCACTCATAGGGCTGGTGACATAGTCGGTAGCCATGAAGATGGAGCCGAGCAGGACTCCTCCCGAAAGCAGGGCGAAAATCGGATCAGGATATTTCGCCGGATTCGCGAGCCAGAAGATCAGCGAGATTGCCGCAACGGTGAACCAGATGCTCAGGGTGATATGAGGGCGGATAACCTTGCGGGCGAGCAGATATACGAATCCGGCAAGGAGGGCGATTGCGGAAATCTCACCTGCCGAACCGCCGATGTTGAGGAAGAGGGTGTGGAGGTAGTTCACGCCCTCGATGGCCTCTACGCCTCCCTCGGCGTATGCACCCAGAAGGGTAGGGCCGGAAATCGCATCGGTAGCGTGGATGAATCCGTTCGTAACGGTCCAGTCCGTCATGTATGCGGGGAAGGAGACGAGCAGGAACACTCGGCCTGCGATTGCAGGGTTGAACAGATTCTGCCCTATACCGCCGAAAGTGAGCTTAGTCACGCCTATCGCGAAGACCGCGCCTATGAGAATGACCCACCATGGACAGGCAGGTGGTACATTGAGGGCGAGCAGTATGCCGGTCACTACCGCAGAGAGGTCGCCCACTGTGGACGGACGCCTGAGCAGGAACTTCGTGACAAGATACTCCAGAGCCACGCAGGATACGACGCTGACTGCAAGGAGCAGCAGTTCAGCCCAACCATAGAAGAGGACTGAAACGACCGTTGCCGGGAGCATAGCTATCACCACGTCCAGCATAAGGCTTCTCGTAGAGGCCTTTGTGTGGATATGCGGAGATGGGGAAACCAATAACTTGTTCATAATCATTCTGTTTATTTCTGGTTTGCCTTGGCAGCTTCAGCAGCAGCCCTGGCTGCGGCGGCACGTGCGCGGATGATTCCGAGCACCTGGCCCTTTGACATATTTATATTGTCCAGAAGCGGAATTCCTGCCGGGCAGGAGAACTGACAGCTTCCGCAGGATATGCAGTCCTGCACGGCATTTGCCTCGAGTTCATCGAGCATCTTGTTGATGGTCAGCTTGTTGAGGAGGAAAGGCTCCAGGCCCATAGGACAGGCCTGCGCGCAGCGTCCGCAACGGATGCAGGCGGAGGAGTCAACCCGCTTCGTAGTCTTCGCGCTGAGATAGAGCAGGGACGAAGTGCCCTTTACGGTGCATGCGTCCAGATTTGAAATGGCCTTGCCCATCATAGGACCTCCGCTGACAATCTTCGCGGCACCCTCAGGAACCCCGCCGGCGTATTCGGCAATCCAACTGAGCGGAATGCCTATGCGGAAGAGGTAGTTGTGCTGCCTTTCGACAGGGAGGCAGTCTCCTGTAATGGTCATCGTGTTGGTTACCAGAGGTTTGCTCTTCTGGACAGCCTCGTACACGGCAAGGGACGTAGCCACGTTCTGAACAACGGCGCCTGCGCTGATCGGAAGCTGGCCGCTTCCCACCTCACGACCCATAACCGCATTGATGAGCTGTTTCTCACCGCCCTGAGGGTATTTCTTCTTGAGAACCACTACCTCAATATCCGGATACGCAAGTTCCCTGACGGCAGAGCGCATGGCTGCAATCGCCTCCGGCTTGTTCTCCTCGATGCCTATGCGGCAAGGGCAGCCGCCGAGCACCATCTGCATGATGGCGGCTCCAACCACGATTTCCCTGCTGCGCTCTATCATTATCCTGTTGTCGCTGGTAAGGAAAGGCTCGCATTCCGCTCCGTTGAGGATGAGGCACTCGGCCTTGCTTCCCGCAGGAGGGTTGAGCTTGATATGGGCAGGGAAGGTGGCTCCTCCGAGTCCCACGACTCCGCCCATCTGAATTTTCCTGAGGGTTTCAGCCCTGTCTGACGGGATGGCAGTCACAAGTTCCGGAGTGAGATCTATGCCCTCTGCCCATTCGTCTCCTTCAACAGCTATCTCAATGTGGGTCATGCTGTTGCCGGAAATGTCCTTTCTTGGGGCTATGCTCTTGACCGTTCCGCTGACGGAACTGTGTACATAGGCCGAAAGCGCACGCGGCGCAGGTTCGGCTATGATCTGACCTGCCTTGACCTTGTCTCCGACCGCCACGCAAGGGACGGCTGGAGCTCCGAGGTGCTGGGCCATCGAGATATAGACAGTCTGTGGAAGAGGGAGAACCTCGGTCGCACAGTTGCGGCTGATCTTACTGTCGTGCGGATGTACGCCGCCAATTCTGAAAGTCTTCATTCTCTATTCCTCCTTCTTTTCAGTTGTTGAGGCAGCGGGCGCAGGCGCTGCGGCTGAAGGCACGGCTTCAGCGGCGGCCTTAGCTTCAGCGGCTGCCGCTGCGGCGGCCTCGCGGGCCTTGCGGTTGCGCTCAGCCACGCGTGCCTTCACGGCCTCCTTGTCGAGAGGCTTCGGGAAGTTGACGCTGTGGATGGCTCCTGTCGGGCAGAGGGCCTCGCACTCGCGGCAGAGCTTGCACTTTGCCGGATCTATGTATGCAATGTTGTTCTCTACGGTGATTGCACCGTGGGTACAGGTCTTCGCGCAGATTCCGCAGCCTATGCAGGCAGCCGAGCAGGCCTTCTTGGCGGCAGGACCCTTGTCCCGATTGAGACATGATACGAAGACACGCATATTGCGCGGACCCTTAGGCCTGATTTCAATGACCTTCTTCGGGCAGGCTGCTGCGCAGCTTCCGCATCCGGTGCAGAGCTCCTGGTCAACAACGGGGAGACCTGTTTCCGGGTCCATAGATATGGCGCCGAAGGAGCATGCAGCGACACAGTCACCGCAGCCGAGACATCCGAAGGCACATCCTGTATCCCCGCTGTAGAGCGCAGCCTTGACACGGCAGCTCCTGAGGCCGTCATACTCGTTGGTTTGAGGTCGGTTTGCACACGAGCCGTTGCAGCGCACCACTGCAACGGAAGGAGCCTTTGCCACGGCCTCGATTCCGAGGATGGCAGCCACCTTCTCCATTGTCGCGTTTCCGCCGACGGGACAGAAGTTCTTCTCAAGATTGCCGGTCTCCACGCAGTTCTGCGCGAAGGCGCGGCAGCCCGCAAAACCGCAGCCGCCACAATTGGCACCCGGCATCACCTTCTCGACCTCATCGATGCGCGGATCCTCCTCGACACGGAACTTGCTTGCCACGAGGTAGAGGACCATTGCAAGGAGCAAACCCAGGACTGTAAGTATTGCGACAGTCCAGACAATTGCGTTAGTCATTTAGCTTATCTGTTTTTAATATTTGAAATTCATACTTTCCAGCTATCCTGTTCTTCAGAAGGAAGAGGACAAGATAATACAGGCCGACACAGGCTATTGCAGCAGCGCCGACAATCCATTCGGACAGGCCGAGCGCCGACAAGGATACGATTGACACCATCAGGATCAGAACAGGGACTGCATAGGAAAGAGCTACGGCCCCAAGTCCCAGTGACCTGCGCAAACCCACTGTCACCCTGTCGCCTGCTGATGGAAGCGTTTCTCCCGGAAGTACTCTGACGTCCACGGTCTTCACCTTCTCCTCCGAAGCTCCGCAAAGACCCCTTGCGTGACAGGACGAGCAGGCGGACTCTGACAGAATCTCCACCTTTATCCGTTCACGGGACACTGAAGTGACTATGCCGTCGTGGCTGATTACCGCTCTGCCCATATACATCAATAAAGGTCATTGGGGCTTGACATATCTCCACCTGCGAGCCAGTCATTCCCGTCGACATCGCCCAGCCCGGCCATGTCGTTCATCGCCGAGCCCTTGAGCTCGCCGAGTTCCACTCCGAGATTCTCTTCGGAAGCGTCTATGAACTTGGCCTGGGTATCCCGGAAGATGAGAGGCACGTCTCCAATTTCTCCGTTCCTGTGCTTTGCTATGATGAGCTGGGTCTCTCCCTTCTGGACATTCTCATCAAAGGCCTGATAATCCAGGCGATGAATAAAGAGTACCATATCTGCGTCCTGCTCAATGGAACCGGACTCGCGGAGGTCGCTCAGCTGGGGACGGTTGTTGCTGCCCTGACGGGTGACAGCCTGGCGGCTGAGCTGGGAAAGGGCTATGATAGGGATATTGTGTTCCTTGGCAGTAGCCTTGAGAGTTCTTGAAATGGCTGCGACTTCCTGCTCCCTCATAGCACGGAGTTCTGAAGGTCCCTGCATAAGCTGGAGATAGTCGACCACCACAAGACGGACGCCCTTCTGGAGCACAAGTTTCTTGACCTTGGAACGGAACTCCATCACTGGAAGCGACGGGGTATCATCAATATACAGAGGAGCGGCGGCAAGTTTCTTTATCTGTTCCTCGAGCCTTGCCCAGTCCTCCGACTGCATCTTCACGCCGCCCTTGAGCTTCTTGCCGTCGATTCCCGACTCGGAAATCATAAGACGGTTCGCCAGCTGCTTGGCAGGCATCTCAAGGGAGAAGACCGCGGTAGGATAGCCCATAACGGCGGCATTCCTTGCCACATTGAGGGCAAAGGCTGTCTTTCCCACCGAAGGACGGGCCGCAAGGATGATGAGGTCAGAAGGCTGCCAGCCGAGGGTCATGCTGTCGAGGGTAGGGAAGCCCGAAGGGACTCCGCTGTACTGGCCGGTGGATTCCTGAGCCTTTTCGAGGGCCTCGAGCGTGGTGTTGATGACGCTTCCTATGGACTGGGCCTCCCTCGCCACCTGTTTCTCAACGAGGCTGAAGATTCTCGACTGGGCTGTGTCGAGGAGGTTCTCCAGAGGAATGGAGTCATCGTACGAGTCCTTGAGGGTCTTGTAGGAACTGGTGATGAGTTCCCTCTGTATATATTTCTGCTTGAGAATCTTGGTGTAGTACTCCACGTGGGCCGCTGCTCCGACTTTCTCGGACATCTCCACAATGTGGGCGGCTCCTCCGGCGTCCTCCAGCTTGCCAATGGCACTGAGCTTTTCCGTAACGGTGTAGATATCGACGGGCTGGTGGCTGTTGTGGAGCTCGCGTATGGCCTGGAACACTATGCCGTTGCGTTCGCTGTAGAAGCATTCCGCATCGGAAAGGTCGCCGAGAACATCATCGATGCAGTTGGGCTCGACAAGCATGGCACCAAGAACAGCCTCCTCAATCTCTAAAGCTTGAGGAGGCGTCGTTCCCATAAGGGTCTCGAGATTTACCTGGCTGTTCTTCCGGGATCCCTTCCTTCCATACTCCGCCATATTCTGCAGAATGGGATGCTAGTCGTTCTTTTCCGGATTCATCAGGATGCGTCCGCAGTACTCGCAGACTATCATCTTGCTGTTGGTTGAAATCTCGATGAGCCGCTGAGGCGGAATAGTGTTCATACAGCCGCCGCAGGCGTTGCCGTTATATACTCCGACAACTGCAAGATGGTTATGGCAGCTGCTGCGGATACGGTCATAGGCGCTGAGAGTGCGCGCATCGATCTTCGCCACATAAGCTTCACGTGCAGCGCGAAGCTTGGCCTCCTGCTCGGAAGTGGACTCCACGATGGTAGAAAGTTCTTCACGCTTGGCTTCGAGGTCAGCCTGCTTTACTTCAGCCTTTTCCTTGAGAATTTCGAGAGCCTGCTTCTTGTCGAGAATCTTCTCCTTGGTCTCGCCTATCACCTTCTCGGCTATCTGACGGAGGAGTTCCTGGTTCTCGAGTTCCTTCTGGAGCGAATCGAACTCACGGCTGTTGGAAACCGTATCGAGCTGGCTCCTGTACTTCTCGATCTGGGCCTCGCATTCGACAATGTCGTGTTTGCTTGCCGCTATGCGGGTCGTGAAGGCCTCGATATCGGCCGCAACTGCCTGCTCCTTGACCTTTATGTCGGAGATCTCGCCCTCGAGAGTGGAAACTTCAAGAGGGAGTTCGCCCCTGAGCTGGAGTATCTTGTCGATGTCTGAGTCAACCTGCTGAAGGGAATAGAGGGTCATCAGCTTCTCACTTACAGGGATGTCGGAATCCGCGAAATTCTTCTGGATGGACACGAAGGTCTCCCTGTTGTCGATAGGAGTATCGATTTTCTTGGTCTTTTTTGTTGCCATATCGGATTTTAAAATTATTCAATTGTGAATTCACCGGGGACTCCGATGCGAGCCGCAAAGGTAGAAAAATTTCCCCTTAGATAAAAATTAAAGAGTCTTCCTAATTTCCTCGAGCTGCCCCCTTATGTCCCTAAGGCTGTCGAGAACCTTCGTGGTCTTGTCCAGACCCGACTTCCGCGACAGTTTTCGCGCCGCCCCCTCGAGGGTCATGCCCTGAACCTTGACCAGCAGATGTATCTGCTTGAACATATCCACATCCTCCTTGGTGAAGAGACGGTTGCCCTTGGCATTGCGCTTGGGTTTGATCTGCTTCGGGAAGGAATTCGCCCAGAAACGCACTAGAGAAGTGCTCTCGCCTATTATTTCAGCCACTTCGCTGATTCTGTAGAACAACTTTTCCATATATAATTGTCTTACTTTTACATGTTTATGATCGGAAAAGAACCTCCGGGGTCAGTCCATCGCCTGACCGGTTGAGCTGGAGAGTATGAGCATGGTCGCATATTCCTGCGGGTCCACGCTCGCGAAGAAATAGTTGACCGGATCGCACGGTTCCTTGCCGTGGTACACGGAATAGTGGAGATGCGGGGCAAAGGACTTTCCCGATGTTCCCACCGTGCCTATGCGGTCCCCTGCCCGCACTTTCGAACCGGAGCTGACCCTGATCTCCGAAAGGTGCGCATAGCGTGTCGTATATCCGTTTCCGTGGTCGATGACGATAATGTTGCCGTCCGTTCCCGAAGCCCTCGCCGTGCGCACGACCACGCCGGAGCCGGCCGCAACCACAGGGGTCCCGACCGGAGCAATCAGGTCGATCCCGTCGTGACTCATCGCAACCTTGAAGAACGGGCTTATCTTGCTGCCCGTCGACGCACCCGTACGGGCGACGTTGAAGTTCTCCAGAGGCAGGGTCATCGGAGGCAGGGTGTAGTAATCGCGGGAGCAACGCTCGAATATGCGCCTGAAATTGTCCTCGACTGCATCCATCGAACTCTCGATGCGGGTGATGCGCTTTGCAATGTGCCCGAAAATATCCTCTGCCCCTATGTTCTCGTCATCCGGCAGTATGCTCCCGTAACTGATGTCCGACATCGACGGCGCGGAGGTATTGAATACAGCGAGGTAGATTTCGTCGTCGCGGCGCTCCAGATCCCTGACCGTCTCCCGGAGCATCTTCTCCCGAGCCCTGAGAGCGGGATAGTTCTTCTCATAGAGCCGGTTCTCGTGGAAAAGGCGCCTGTCCTCAGGTGTATTCCACACCAGGGAGACGAGGAGGTGGTACACGCAGGCGAGCACAATGGAGCCGAGAAACCACCAGATGCCTGTCAGGAGCACCCTCACAACGGGGTGGCGCTCCTTGCGGAATCCGTAATTCTCGTCGTATTCGTAGTTCCTTCTTGCCATTTTACCAACGTTTGCTGCGTCCTGTCGTACCCTCTTCGCGAGGTACGATGGTCACCATGTTCTCATAGTCCAGAAGCGGTATCTCGAGGTCGAGGTAGTTCATCGGATTGACATAATTGTTCCTGTACATGACCTCGTAGTGGAGATGAGGCCCCGTCGACTTTCCGGAGTTTCCGGAATATGCTATGTGCTGGCCGCGCTTGACCTCCTGTCCTCGGACGACAACTATGTTATGAAGATGGGCATACCTGGTCTTGTATCCGAAACCATGGTCTATCACCACGTATTTGCCGTATCCGCGGACTCCGTTGACCACCTCCTCGACGGTTCCGTTTCCGGTCGCATACACCGGATTCCCTATGTCCGTCGCCAGGTCTATGCCCGTGTGACGCGCCAGCCCTCCCCATTTGGGATCGATGCGGTAGCCGAACGAACTCGCATAGCGGATCTTATCGTCCGGGTACATCGGGCATATAGAAGGCACGCAAAGGGTCATGTCGCCCGCCTTGAGAGCCAGGGCGAGCACCTCGTCGAAGGATTTGCTCTGTATATAGGCTTGTTTGGTGAGCCGGTCCATACGCACGACCGTCGACCTAAGCAGGCTGCTGTCCGGAAGATTCCGGTAACGCTCCTCACTCCCGGCGCCGCGTATGCCGGAGTTGCGCACCTCCTGCGGTATCTCCATCATACCGAAAACCGAACGGTACACGTCGTCGTCCCTCTGCGCAAGCGAGTGCAGGGACTGCTCATATCCGTCCATGCGGCTGTTCATCATCTCATATCTGGCAGTCCAGCCGGCGTTGCGCCTCTCCAGAATCAGAGACTTGGGCTGAGGAAGGCCGAGCACAAAGGCGTAAATCCAGAAATAAAGCACATAGAGGGCTGCACTGACCAGCAGAAAAGCCAGGAAACTCCAGAGACGGCGATGTCTGGGGTCCTTTACGACCTCATACACAAGAGTTTCTCTGTTCAACCTGTACTTTTTGGAGCGCGCCATGCCGCAAATATACGATAAATGTTGTAAATTTGCAGGTTCGCAACTGAAAATAAACCGATATAACTATATGACTTCCAAAGAAATCAGAAAAGCCTTCCTGGACTTCTTCGAATCCAGGGGCCACACGATTGTACCCTCAGCACCGATGGTGATCAAGGGTGACCCCACCCTCATGTTCACAAATGCCGGCATGAACCAGTTCAAGGACATAATACTCGGCAACAAGAAGTCGAGCTTCTGCAGGGCGGCGGATTCCCAGAAATGCCTGCGCGTAAGCGGAAAACACAATGACCTCGAAGAGGTCGGACACGATACCTATCATCACACAATGTTCGAGATGCTCGGAAACTGGAGTTTCGGGGACTATTTCAAGAACGAGGCGATAGACATGGCCTGGGAACTTCTTACCGAGGTTTACGGCATAGACAAGAATATCCTCTACGCCACGGTGTTCGAGGGCTCCGAGGAGGACGGCACCCCAATGGACGTGGAGGCCAGGAACCAGTGGCTCAAGCACCTGCCGGAAGACCATATCGTGCTCGGAAACAAGCACGACAATTTCTGGGAGATGGGCGACACAGGCCCTTGCGGCCCTTGCTCCGAGATACACGTGGACATACGCACACCGGAGGAGAAGGCCAGCGGCATCCCGGGACGCGAGCTCGTGAACAAGGACAATCCTCACGTCATAGAGATATGGAACCTCGTGTTCATGCAGTTCGAACGCAAGGCTGACGGGCACCTCGAGCCGCTCCCCGCCAGGCACATCGACACAGGAATGGGCTTCGAGCGCCTCTGCGCAGTGCTTCAGGGGAAGAACAGCAACTACGACTCCGACGTATTCACCGGAATGCTCGCAAAGATAGGAGAGCTCTCCGGACACCGCTACGGCGAGGACGCAAAGCGCGACATCGCGATGCGCGTGATTGCGGACCACATACGAACCATCAGTTTCGCCATAGCTGACGGCCAGCTTCCTTCAAACGCAAAGGCCGGTTACGTCATCAGGCGCATCCTGCGCAGGGCAGTGCGTTACGGCTACACCTTCCTCGGCTTCAACGAGCCTTTCCTCTGCCGTCTCGTTCCGCAGCTCATCTCGGACATGGGCGAGGCCTATCCTGAAATCGCGAAGCAGCAGACTCTCATCGAAAATGTGATACGGGAAGAGGAAAATGCCTTCCTGAAGACCCTCGACAGGGGTATCAAGCTCATGGACGAGTGCATGGAGGCTGCAAAGGAGAGCAAACTCATCGCCGGCGCCGACGCATTCAAGCTCTATGACACCTATGGCTTCCCTATCGATCTCACAGAACTCATCGCGGGCGAAAACGGATACACAGTGGATCTCGACGGCTTCAACGTCGAACTCCAGAAACAGAAGGAACGCGCACGCAACGCCACCGCCAACGAATTCGGCGACTGGACCGTATATGCGGAGGACGAGTCCGAGTTCGTGGGCTACGACAACACCAGGGTAGAGGGGGCAAGGCTGCTCCGCCAGCGCACTGTAAAGCAGAAAAACAAAGAAATGCTCCAGCTCGTGTTCGACAGGACACCGTTCTACGGGGAAATGGGCGGCGAGGTCGGAGATACAGGGTGCATCGTTTCCGAAAGCGGCGAAAGAATAGCCATACTCAACACCCTCAAGGAGAACGGACTGACCATACATATAGCCGAGAAGATGCCTTCGGACCCTGCGTCGCAGTTCACTCTTGAAGTCGACGCGGAGCGCAGGCAGCTCATCGCAAACAACCACAGCTGCACCCACCTCCTCGACGAGGTTCTGCGCGAGGTTCTGGGCACCCATGTGGAACAGAAGGGTTCATACGTTTGCGCAGACTATCTCCGCTTCGACTTCAGCCACTTCGAGAAACTGACCGAAGCCCAGATAAGGGAGGTCGAGCACAGGGTCAATGCCCTCATCCGCGCCAACCATCCTCTCGAGGAGAAGAGGGATGCCACAATGGCGGAAGCTCAGGAGATGGGAGCCATCGCCCTGTTCGGCGAAAAATACGGAGACCGTGTCCGTGTCGTGAAGTTCGGCAACAGCGTAGAGCTCTGCGGAGGCTGCCACACCTGCTCGACTGGCAACATTGGCTATTTCCAGATCACCGGAGAGTCAGCCATTGCTGCAGGCATACGCAGGATAGAGGCGGTCACCGGACTCAAGGCTGAACTCTACTCCGAGGCCGCCCAGGAGGCCCTCAGAAGCGCAAAGGCCTTCTTCAACAATATTCCTGACCTGAGCGGAGCGATACAGAAGCTCATCAGCGAAAACGCCGAGTACAAGAAACAGGCTGAAGCCTTCGCAAAGCAGAAGGCTGCGGAATATGCGAAGGAACTCTACGCAGCGGCTACGGAGACCGGGGGCATCAAACTCATCAGGATAAACGGCCTTCCTGGCGACATTTCCGACCCTGCAATGCTCAGGGACGTGGCGAATGCACTCCAGAAGTCATTCGAGAACACTGCCCTCATAGCGGCTTTCGAGAGCGCCGGGAAACCTCAACTTATGCTGATGTACACCTCCGACCTCGTTGCCAAAGGCAAGAATGCCGGCGCCGACATTCGGGCTGCCGCCAAGTTCATACTCGGCGGAGGCGGCGGACAGCCGGGCCTGGCCACCGCAGGCGGAAAGAACCTCGACGGCCTGGCCGATGCACTGAACGCCCTCGCTGAGGCCGCGGTGAAATAATGAAGAAACTGGACCAGTTCATACTCAAGGCATTCATAGGACCGTTCATAGCGATCCTCCTTGTCGTCGTGTTCATCCTGATGATGCAGTTCCTCTGGCTGTACATCGATGAACTCGTAGGCAAGGGTCTCGGAATGGGGGTGATACTGGAATTCCTCGGGTGGGGATGCGCCACGCTCCTGCCCATGGCCCTGCCGCTGGCGACTCTGCTGTCCTCGATGATGACCATGGGAACCCTCGGCGAAAACAACGAGCTCCTCGCCATCAAGGCGGCCGGAATCTCGCTGCGCAGGGTCATGACCCCGCTGATCGTGGCTTCCTTCTTCATCGCACTGGGCACCTTTTTCGCCACGAACAACCTCGTCCCTGTCGCATACAGCAAGATATACTCTCTGCGAGACGACATTCTCCACACCAAGAATGAAATCAAAATCCCTGAAGGCACCTTCTATGACGGTATCGACGGGTACATACTGCGGGTGGACAGACGCGTCGACGAGACCGGAATGATGTACGGCGTGATGGTCTATGACCATACCAACAACAAGGGCAACGTCAGTCTCACCATTGCCGACTCGGCGCTGATGACCATCTCCAAAGACAAGAGCTTCCTCACATTCGCCCTCTACAGCGGCACCAATTACGAGGAGACCAACACACGCAGATACCGTGACACGACCCTGCAGCTCCAGCAGATTGACTTCCGGCATCAGGAAATGATAATCCCCCTGCAGAACTACTCCTTCAAGAAATCGGATGACGGAAAGTTCAAGGATGAAATCAAGGCCCTGCCGCTGAAGCAGCTCAGATACAGAAAGGATTCTCTCGGAAGGGAGAGCGGCGATCTCTATGCCCAAAGGCTCGAGGATATGACCCGGTCCCGCGCACTCCGCTACAACAACCAGCTCGACACCGGAAAGACAAACAACTTCAGCACATACTTCGAACCGGAGCAACTGCTCCAGTGGGAGAGCAGGAACAGGGAACTCGACGCATACCGAAGCGCCTCAACCCAGGCCCACGAGCTTGAGATGTCGATGACAAATTTCGAGAGGGATTCCTACGTATACACCTACCTGCTCAGGAGGGTGGACGAGAACATACTGAAGAAATTCGCGGGTGCGCTCGCCTGCTTCCTGTTCTTTTTCATCGGAGCCCCGCTCGGAGCCCTGATACGCAAGGGAGGACTCGGGACGCCGGCCATCATATCCGTGCTGTTCTTCGTGCTGTACTGGGTTGTGGATGTATCCGGAACAAAACTGGCAAGGGACGGTGCGGTGAGCTCTCCGGTAGGCGTGTTCATAGCCGTGGCCGTAATGCTGCCAATTGCGTACTTCCTGACATGGAAGGCAATAAACGACTCTTCAATCATGAACATGGACAATCTGAAAGCCCTGATAAGGAGAGGCAAAAGGATATTTGTCGGCCTCTTCCGCAAGACAAGAATAGTTTATATGGGCACCCCGGAATTCGCTGTGGAACCTTTGGATGCCCTTATCAGACAAGGTTATCATATCAGCGCAGTGGTGACAGTGCCGGATAAGGCGTCGGGACGGGGACTCAAGGTCAACGAAAGTGCCGTCAAGAAATACGCCGTGGAGCATGGCATTCCTGTTTACCAGCCTGTGAAGATGAAGGACCCTGAGTTCATAGCCGCGATGAAGGCTCTCAAGCCCGATCTCTTTGTGGTCGTCGCTTTCAGGCTCCTGCCACGTGAGGTCTGGGAGATACCGACCCTGGGGACCTTCAACCTCCACGCCGCCCTTCTGCCTCAGTACAGGGGCGCCGCGCCTATCAACTGGGCCGTCATAAACGGTGACAATGTCACGGGGGTTACCTCCTTCCTGATTGACGACGGAATAGATACCGGCCATATCATGATAAGGGAGCAGGTCAAGATTGGCGAGACCGACACTGCCGGGGATGTGCACGACAAGCTTATGGAGGCCGGCGCCAGGGTTGTCGTACAGACCGTGGAAGGCCTGCTTGAGAACAATATCGAGAAACGCCTTCAGAAGACCTTTATCCAGGGCGACGAACAGCTCAGGCCTGCACCTAAGCTCACGAGGGAACTCTGCCACATCGACTGGAACGACAGGACAAAGGATATATGCAACCTGATAAGAGGTCTGAGTCCGTATCCTGCCGCATTCACCGAACTCGTAAGGGAAGACAAGGTTATCCCTATGAAGATATTCCGCGCCGAGGCGCTCGACGCCACAGCACTTGAAGCGCTGGTCTGCGGAACAGTGACGGCAGAGGGTGCAGACACCAGGGAGGGCGCAGCCGTCGCTCCGGGTACGGTATTGACCGACGGGCACAATGTGCTGGCAATACGGACGGCCGACGGGGCAGTGGCAATAAAGGAACTCCAGATCGGAGGCAAGAAGAGGATGGACGTGAAGTCCTTCCTGCTCGGTTTCCGCGACCCTCAGACCTGGAC
>JAEDEB010000054.1 GCA_016293535.1 Bacteroidales bacterium
TATTCTACGGCGTTCGCGCCGCGGTGTAACTTTTATAAAATTAACGAACTATTGTATTATACTTTCGTATTATAAAGTGGATCAAATCAGATGGAACAAAAAAAACTTTCTAATAGTACAATTTCAAAATCGTTACGTCTATTTATAAAAATGTCAATCTGACCTTGATCCATATGTTGGATGTTAGAGGAAAATATAATTCAACAGGATATAATCTGACAGAATTAAATGACAGGAAGATTCATAATTATATTGTTGGGGTTACTATCGGTTGCGACGGTATCAGCAGCTCAGGAGAGTCCAGAGAGGATTGATACTCTGACGGCAGCGACTGTGACTTCTGCCATCGACAGGAACATCAACTTCACGCAGACCGGTCTGACGAAGATTGACGGCTCGGCTTTCAGAAGAGGTTTTGCCGTCTTCAGTTCTCCGGATGTGTTGAAGACCTTGCAGACTCTCACTGGAGTGTCTTCCGGAACTGAAATGCTTTCAAATCTCTATGTACACGGTGGTGACGGAAGCGACAACCTGTTTCTTCTGGATGGAGTTCCTCTTTATCAGATCTGCCACCTCGGAGGTATATTCTCGTCGTTCAATACGGATGTGGTAAAGGGAATCGATTTTTATAAGAGCGGTTTTCCGGCTCGTTATGGAGGAAGGACTTCGTCTGTTGTGGATGTTGCTACAAAGGATGGCGATTTCAAGGAATATCACGGTACTGTCGGTGTCGGACTTCTTGATGGCAGGCTCCAGTTTGAGGGTCCGATCATCAAGGACAGGACTTCGTTCAATGTGGCTATGCGAAGATCCTGGATAGATGTGATTTCAGCTCCTGCCTGTGCGATTGTGAATGCTATGAATAAGGATACTGGAGATAAGCAGAACTTCGGTTATAGTTTCACAGACTTGAATGCGAGGGTGACACATAGATTGAATCCCGGAAGCCGTCTTAACGCTAATTTCTATTGGGGAAATGACGGTCTGAGGATTACACAGGAGACTGAAGGCCACGATCAGGATGGCAGTCTTAGTGATATTGACATAGAAGATACAAGGTTTTCTTGGGGCAATCTGCTCGGATCACTGAACTGGCAGAAGGAGTTTTCAGACAAGTTAGATATGAGACTTCTTGGGTTTTATTCAGGAAGCCGGTCAGACATAAGGATGAACACGACTATGGAGTATTACAGGGCTGATTATACGGATATATTCAGGCAGGATACGCATAATCGCAACAGGGTGAACGACGGAGGTGTCAGTGCAGATTTCAACTGGTATCCACATCATAATCATCATATTAGATTTGGTGGAACTTATATTCTGCATTCTTATAGTCCGAGCCATTCATACAGCCAATATGATACTGACAGTGGAGTGGTACTGACGGATATAAGCAAGAATGATGATATTCATAGTTTCGGCAACGAGATGGGTATTTATGCAGAGGATGAGATGAGTCTGACTAGGTGGATGAAGGTGAATCTCGGATTGAGGTATAGTCTTTATGAGGCTGAGGAAAAAATCTGGAACTATTTCGAGCCACGTGCTGCTTTGAAGTTTCAGGTGTCTCCAAACGTCGGAATCAAGGCTTCATATTCAGAGATGAGTCAGTTCTCTCATCTGGTGGCAGCTACTTATATCGATCTGCCGACAAACAGCTGGCTTCCTTCGACTTCAAAAGTGGCTCCTATGCGTTCAAGACAGGTGGCCGGAGGCATCTACGGCAGACTGCCTCATAATATGCATCTGAATGTGGAAGGCTGGTATAAGACAATGAGCAATCTTATCGAATATAAGGGTATGAATTCATTCTTCCCTCCGCTGACGGATTGGGAGGATGATTTCAAGACTGGTATCGGCAAATCGTATGGTCTGGAGGTGGATTTCGGGTATGAAACTGAGAAGACAAGCGTGAGTGCTTTCTATACTCTGTCGTGGAACTGGAGGAAGTTTGATGATATATGGCCGGACTGGTATCTTGACAGGAACGATAACAGGCATAAAATCACTGTCGTTGCAAACCATAGGTTCACTGAGAAATTCGAGATGTATGCCTCTTGGAATTATCATACAGGAAACAGGATGACTGTGGCTTCGCAGTATCTTCCTGCTGAGGAGGGAGCTTGGACTGGGCAGTTCTTGTATGAGAGCCCGAACAATGCCAAGATGCCGGATTATCACAGGCTTGACGTGGGATTCAATTTCTACAGGGAGACCAAGCGGGGCAATATGGGTGTGTGGAACCTGAGTGTCTATAATGCTTATTGCAGAATCAATCCTTTGTATGCGTCGGTTGTTAAGGACAAGTCAAAGTTGGCATTCGAGGGTCTTGGAATCGGTATAATTCCGATCGTTCCTACATTCAGTTACACTTTCAGATTTTAAAGGGATATGAAGAGATTTGTTTTTGCATTGATTATGTCGGTTCTTGCTCTGCAGGGCTGTGAGACAAGGTTTGAGTTGAAAGGTATGTCAGAGGATCCGAAGATATATGTTTATGGCATTGCAGGAATGTCGGATACGACTTCTTTCAGAGTGTGCAAAACTGTTCCTGTTTCTGGTATGAGTGATCCTTCTGCTTCCAGAGAGGTGTCTTCGATTGAGCTGACTGTGGATGGAAAGGCTGTTACCTTGACGAAGGCTGATGCTGATACTCCTGGTGTTCCGAAGGGTTATTGGTGGACTGCTGAGGATATTCCTGGAGGGTCTGAGGTTGTGTTGAGAGCTTCTGCTGATGGGGCGGAAGATGTATCATCGGTTTTCCATATGCCTGAAGAGATACCGGCATTCGAGGTTATCTATACTTCTGCTCCAGCGTTCAAGTTCACGTTTAAGGATGACGGCAGCACCGAAGATTGTTATGCGATAATGGTGTATGGTGAGTGTACAAGAGTAAAAGATGGTGATGCTACTGTTTATGTTCGTGCGTGTGATCCGTATGAACCTGACGAGGATTTCGGAATGGAGACAAGGAAGGATTATCTTGACGTCGATATAAATGACGGAACTGCGAGACTGTGGTCTGATGCGGAGTTTAATGGTCAGGAGGTAAGTCTCAGTCTTGAGGTGTGGACGTATTTTGATGGCATACATAATTCAAAGTATGATGAGGTCAAGGAGAGATATAAGGCGGTGATATATCGTTTGAGTCCGGAGTTCTTCAAATATGCGGAGGCTCAGAATCACCTTGATAACAATATGTTGGCAGAGATAGGCCTGGCTCCGGCTTCATTTGCCTATACAAATGTCACTAATGGTCTTGGATTGTTTGCTGGAGTGGCGGTTGCTGAGACCGAATGGTTTGAATACAAATAACAACTTAATATAAAACGAATTATGAAAAGAATTTTTGCATTTATTGTTGCTGCTATGGCTTTGAGCAGCTGCGTTAAGGTCGGAGATACATTCCTTCGATTTGATGGTCCTAGCGAAGTCAGTGCGGAGGAACAGGAACTGACTTATGTACCAAGCAAGCAGGCAGAGATGGCGTTTGAGGTCGCTCATTGGACAGTTTTTGATACTCCTTCTGACCAGCTGCCTACTGAAGGAAATGTAGAGCCGGCTGGTGCTCAGGAGATTATAGGAGATTGGTTCAAGGTGTATTTTAAGGATGGCAATGTGATTGTGGAGTTGGATGCCAATAAAGGATACAAGCGTCAGCTTACAGTGCATATTCTTGATTCTGTCTCGGATGGCGGTAGTTCTCAGATTGATGTATGTCAGGAGGGAAAGGAATACTGGGAATAAGACATTAATCTACTATGAAGTAAGCAAGGGGCGAATCCAGGTGTGGATTTGCTCCTTGCTTCTTGAATATTATAAAGTAAGGCTCTTGTAATTTATGATTTCAATGTCGCCTGCATTGTTCTCGAAATCACCTGTATATACTACGGACTTCCTTTTAATAGGAGTCTTTATCCAGCCGGAGAGTTTCTTCAGGGTAGTTTCGAAATCCCTATTGTATGTCATAGATGACTTTACCTCAAGAGCTGTGATTTCACCTTCCTCCTTGATGAGTACGTCCACCTCGTTCATATTGGAATCGCGGTAGAAGAACACGCCTCCCTCCTTGCCTGCATTCATTCTGTGCTTGACAGCTTCCATTACTACGAAGTTCTCGAATATATTGCCGCGCATCTTATCCCTTGAGAGTTGTTTGGGGCTCTCGATATCCAGCAGGTAACAAGCCAGACCTGGATCACAGAAATACAGTTTGGGACTCTTTATCAATCTCTTCGAGATGTTCTCATAATATGGTGGCAGCAGGTATACTACATAAGATGCAGTCAGTACTGACATCCATGACGCAATGGTTTTGCTGTCAACCCCTACCTCGTTAGCTAGTTCGGACGCGTTGAATACGGAACCAACTCGTGCTGCACACAGCTTCATAAACTTGAGGAACTGCATAATGTCCTTTATCTTGAGCAGGTCTCTGACATCTTTTTCCAGATAAGTCTTTACGTATGACGGATAGAGCAATTTTGCGATATTCTTCTTGGCGCATATCGCCGGAAAGAGGCCATCATAGAGGAAGTCGTCAAGTGTCTTGCTTGAAGATTCAGTGCGGGTCTCATTAAGCGACATCGGCATCAGCTCGAATACGCCGGCCCTTCCAGCCAAAGACTCAGACAGATCTTTCATTAGTTCGAAGTTGGAACTGCCCGACAGAAGGAACTTCCTATCGGGATTATTGTCCACTATACCCTGTATGTATTCGAAGAGCTCTGGTGCTTTCTGTGCCTCATCGATGAACATCATCTCCTGTGTTTGATTCAGAAATGCAATAGGGTCATTAAGGGCAAACTCCCTGACGTTCACATCCTTTAATGAGTATTTTACAGCCTGGGGGAACATCTTCTTCAATATGGTACTCTTTCCAGATTGTCTTGGCCCTGTAATGCAAATAACCGAATAATATTGAGATGCCTCAATTAGTAAATCCTGAATGTCTCTTGCTATGTAATCTTTATTCATTCTATGCAAATTTGGAATGACACTCCAAAATTACATAAAACTTTATAAATGACAAAATAATCTTTGAAACTATTATCAAAGCAGGAAATCGATTTGGAATCTTGTCCGGTAAATGTCAAAGATGTCTATTGCGCTCATATCGGTATCAGTGCTGAAGAACACCTTCCTGGTTTGAGTCTTTTTCTGTGGATCAATGTACTCAGCGATTACCACCTTGACCTCCCGTTTGAGGCTCACGGCCCAGACTACGGCAGAATGTAGGGTAACGCCTTCCAGAGTGATGGTCTCAAAGACGGACTTGTCCAAAGACTTGAGGTCAACAGGACCTGTGAACTTCTTCGGACGCCCCCTCTTTCCGGTCTTCAGACCAGTGTACAGGTACTTCAGACGGACGTCATCCCTAAGGCGGCTTATAACATTGAACCCCAACGCTTTAGCTCCGGTAACAAAAGTCTCCTTGGAGAAGAAAGCATCCGCAACAAGACAGTTGGACAACTTAAGAAGATCATCCTTGAGAGAATGTATGGTCCTCAAATAAATGCCAATGATGGTGTTATGGTCGTCCATATGCTTGAGATAATAGGGAACGGCACCCCTTATTTTGTCAGTAAAGGTTTGCTTGGCCACAAGGTGAACTCCCGTCCCGGCATCGGCATCAACGAGGGCGAAGCCCATAAGTTCGAGTCCCTACTTGACCGCAGAAGCACAGCCTGACCAGAAGTATCCTACACCAGGAGTCTTCTTACCGGACTTGCTGATATAACTCGGGTCTATGGCTATCGCCCGACGATTAGGCTTGCCTTCCTGGACCAGTGTCCGGTTGAACGATATCCAGTCAAACTTCTTCCTGAAGTTCATACGGAACCGCTGTTCGGACGAGCGTCCGAACCTCCCCATCTGAAGGAAGTTGATGCGATTTGGTATGGTAAGAAAAAGTTCCATGGCTTCGATGAAGAAAGAACGAAAAGTTTTGCTAAAATTTGTCTGGCCGGAGAGGGCTTTCGAAATCATCTCTCTGAGCTGGGTAAGGGACTTGATAATCGTCATGCTAACTTGTTATCTGGTAATCTCTAAGTTAGTGATTATCAGGCACTTATCCAAATTTTTCAAGCATTATTTTCCATCTTTTTAACACTTTTTTTCGGTTCTGTTTTATGCCACCTGCAAGGTGCTGTTAAGCTACCTGGAAACGGCCTATTGTATACGTAAGTAATTGAAAATTATATAATTGTTATATTTTTAACGAAGTATTGATAAAGGGTAGGCATGATATACTCTTGATCCCTTCTTCTCATTGCCATATGTAGAATATCCGCTCATAACTGTCGGAGGATTGTCATTCATTCTCTCCGATGAAGGATACGGTTCCACATCCTCGATGTTGAAGCCCTGATTTCTCAATTCCTTTGTCCCGAGACCCATTCCGGAAGATGCATCGAAAATTGATGCTCCTTCCAGTGAGGATAGTCGCGTTCAATTTCGGCAGATGTTCTGAACATAGCCTGTTCTTTCATCCCCACCTCATTGCTCTCCTTGCGTACCTCCGGACTAATATCCTGAACACTGAACCGCAATGCTGAACTGTCTATTCCGTGATTGTCAAGAATCCTCACGACGGCATCGGCACACATCTCAAGAAAGGCAGAACGGGCAGTTATTGCAGATACAGCAAAATTTTCGGGATGAGCAGGGAATAAACCGACTCCTCTTCCATATAATGCGAGCCCTCATACATCACGAAACTCCCTTCTCCGAACAGTTTCTTCCATCCGCGGACGCTGACTATTCCCCTACGCCGATAATGGTCCCGGGTTCCGAAAAATGCACATATTCCCGCACTCTTGAGTTCGTCGCGTTCGCGGAGTGCCAGCTTCCGGAGTCCGCGATATTTCTTCATCGTGGAATGGACAAAGTGCAGAGGCTGGCGATCCCCGGGACGGGGACGGTATATACGGTCCATCAGCGCAGTCATCCCCGGAAACAAGGTCAATATGGAGAGGTATCCGAGGAATACGGGTGCATTGAGGGCCGGCGACACAAGTATGTGCGGCAGCGCTTGCTTCGATGAGTTACGCCTGACTCTCAAAGCATTGCAGCTACCAAGAGACTCTCCTATCACAAGCGCGGGGTCAAGTTCCTCCACCCAGGAGCAGATCTGTTCCCAAGCCGTCTCGGGATCGAAATCATAGGTCCTGCAGACCACCGAGACCTCATCTCCCAAGACGCAGCACTGCTCCCTGTGCGTACTGAACCACTCCGAAAGCAGCCTAGGTATGCGGCTGTCGGCACCTCCGCCCATCCCGTGTATGTACAAAATGTTCTTCATCCCAACGAAGCGCAAATTTAGCAATCATTCAGAAATTATTTTTTCCGGATAATTTGCTACATTTGTCTCTTGCCAATAATTGAACGAGACAAATTATGAAGAAATCGATCATCTTCTCCATCGCGGCGGCACTTCTTTCCGCCTATGCCTTCGGCCAGGCCACTTCACAGCCGAAGGGACCTGAATACGAGTTCAAAGTTATCAAGGAAAACGGCATAACTCCTGTCAAGAACCAATACCGCAGCGGTACCTGCTGGTGCTACTCCGGCATAGGCTTCATCGAGTCTGAGGTTCTCCGTCAGACCGGCAAGGAGGTGGACCTCTCAGAGATGTTCGTAGTCAGCAAGTCCTACCACGACAGGGCTGTCAAGTATGTCCGCCTTGACGGACACCTCAATTTCGCTGCCGGAAGTTCTTTCGGAGACGTGTTCGAGGTTGTCAAGAAATATGGTATTGTACCTCAGGAGGCATATCCGGGCATGCAGTACGGCACAGAACTCCCGGTACAGGCCGAAATGGACGCGGCACTTCTGGGCTATGTGAAGGCCATCGCTTCCAACCCTAACAGGGAACTCTCCACAGCCTGGCAGAAAGGACTCGACGGCATACTCCAGGCATATCAGGGAGCATGGCCGGAAAGTTTCCAGGCTGACGGCATCAGCTATACTCCGGAATCATATCGGGATGCACTCGGAATCAACGTGGACGACTTCGTGAACATCTGCTCATTCGCATCAGAGCCTCTCTATGAGCCTCACGTGATTGAAGTTTGCGACAACTGGCGCTGGGGAAGCGCATACAACGTGACAATGGACGAGATGATGGACATAATGTACAACGCCATCGAAAAGGGATTTACTATCGCATGGGGTGCGGATGTCAGCGAAAAGGGATTCACCCGCGATGGAATCGCCACCTGCCCTGTCCAGGAGCCTAAGAAGAAAGTTGCAGCCGGTTCCGACCAGGAGCATTGGCTCGGAAAGGACAACACAAAGCCGGAAGAGCCTGAAGTAAAAGCCATTCCGGAGGAAATAAAGGTCACCGACGAAATGCGTCAGGACGCTTACGACAGGAAGATGACTACTGACGACCACGGAATGCAGCTTTACGGCATTGCAGAAGACCAGAACGGAACCAGGTACTTTATGATGAAGAACTCCTGGGGAGAGACGGGAAAATACAAGGGACTCTGGTATGTGTCAGACACTTATGTCCGTTACAAGACGCTCAACTTCATCATCCACAAGGATGCGCTCCCAAAGGACATGAAGAAGAAACTCGGCATCAAGTAATACAATATAGAATAGCTGGCATGAAGCGCTACATTCCGGATTTCATCACCTCACTGAATCTCCTCTGCGGAACCCTGGGTGTGATTTTCACATTTTACGAGAGATTGGACATCGCTTTCTTTCTGATGTTGGCGTCGGCAGTATTCGATTTCCTCGACGGCTTCTCGGCAAGACTGCTCGGAGCCTATTCCGACCTCGGAAAGGAACTTGACTCACTCTCCGACCTTGTGAGCTTCGGTGTCCTTCCAGCTATGATACTCTTTAGGTTAACTGCCGGAAATGCCTGTTGCTGTGTTATTTATGAAGACATAAACCTCTGGAGTCTCTTCCCGGTACTGATAGCTGTCTTCTCCGGAATAAGGCTGGCTAAATTCAACACGGACCAGCGACAGACTTCCAGTTTCATCGGACTGCCTACTCCTGCCTGTGCGATGATATGCGGCTCGCTCGCATATTTCGTATCCAGAGAACCGGAGAGTTTCCTGGCATCCTGGGCAGCAGGCCCGGTCTTCATTCCCACGCTGTCTGCAGTGCTGTCCTTCCTTCTGATTTGTGAACTGCCGATGTTCTCGATGAAGATTCACAGGAACGAGCCGAAGAATATGACATTCCGCTTGAGAATTGCCTTCTTTGCGGCGGTCGCTGCGATAGTTGTCATCGTCCTGTCTCTGCGACTGAACTGGTCACTGACAGTTCTTCTCTCATTTGTCGCATACATTTTGCTGAACGCAGTTGCCGCCATTGCAAAACTTGCGAAAAAGTAAAGAATCATTCAAATTAAAACATTAAATAACACCATGGAACTTAAAGGAACACAAACAGAAGCGAATCTTATGGCCGCTTTTGCCGGAGAATCTCAGGCAAGGAACAAGTACAGCTATTACGCCTCCAAGGCAAAGAAGGACGGCTACGTACAGATAGCTGAACTTTTCGAGGAGACCGCCAACAATGAGAAGGAGCACGCCAAGATATGGTTCAAGTTTCTCCACGGCGGCTCGATTCCTTCGACCGAGGAGAATCTTCTCGATGCAGCTGAAGGCGAAAACTACGAGTGGACAGATATGTATGCAGGATTTGCAGAGACCGCAAGGAAGGAAGGCTTCGAGACCATAGCCATTCTCTTTGAGAAGGTAGGTGAAATTGAGAAGGCTCACGAGGAGAGGTATCGCAAACTCCTTGCAAATGTTAAGGAAGGCCTCGTATTCTCAAAGGACGAGGACATGATCTGGGAATGCAGCAACTGCGGTCACATTGTTGTCGGCAAGAAGGCTCCTGAGGTATGTCCGGTTTGTCAGCATCCACAGAGTTACTTCAAGATTAAGAGCACCAACTATTAGGATGACCAGGCCAGCAAACGGCAAGACCGGAAGCAAGGCTAAAAGCAAGGCAAACGGCAAGACCGGAAGCAAGGCTAAAGGCAAGAAAAGAGGTCCGACTGCAAGGAAACGCCGCAATGGAAGGCGCCGAATCTCAGTCGGACCTTTTTGGCTTGTGGCGGTGCTGGTCATCATAGCTGCAATACTCGCATTGCCCTATCTCAGGAGGGAGATTCATGAGAGTGGAGCCCCTGTCCCTGAATTAGCCTTCAGCTGTGGAGAGTTTACCATCGACATCTCACATTATCAAAAGGATATTGTCTGGGATTCGCTCATGGTAATAACTGACTCCAAGGGAAAGACCACCACAGACATCACCCGGGCACGTCGAATGAAACCTGTCACAGGCGTTGTCATCAAGGCAAGCGAAGGGCGTGAGAGTTCCGACCCCTGCTTCGCTCAGCATTGGGAAGGAGCGGCTGCCTTCGGAATACGCCGCGGAGCATACCACTTCTACCGTTCATCCAAAGACCCTGTTGCCCAGGCCAGAAACTTCATAAAGACTGTCGGCCAGCTCAGATACACCGACCTTCCCCCTGTTCTGGATGTCGAGACCATACATCCCGGATGCAGCAGAAAGAAGCTTAACGAAGGGATACTGACCTGGCTCAGACTTGTAGAAAAGGAATATTCACGGAAACCTGTACTCTACTCCTCAGAGAGCTTCCTCAAGGATTACATAGACCCGGAAATCCTTGCAGACTACCCTGTATGGGTGGCTCATTATGGCGTGGAAAAGCCGCTTTTCGAGTCCTGGCGAGGCTGGCAGTTCACAGACAGGGCTGTTGTATACGGAGTGGAGGGCAAAGTCGATCTTTCCGTATTCAGGTAAGAAAATCTTCGCCTATATTATTGATAAATAATTAATTTAACATTATTGTTTGACTACATAACTAAAATGTTATGACTATAGAGCCCATCGCATACATCCATTCGGCCTTTCCGGAGAAGTTCGGAATACCACGTCAGAGCGGACTTGCATCGACTTTGTTGTCTAAAATAGTCTTCGAACCCCGATACAGGAGCCGAGAAGCCATAAGGGGAATGGAAGGATTCGATTACCTGTGGCTTATATGGGAGTTTTCAGCCAACAAGAGGGATAGCGTCAGAGACTCGGAGAACAAGGGACGGACAGTACCGTTGACGGTCAGGCCGCCAAGGCTCGGCGGGAACAGATATATGGGAGTATTCGCGACGCGCTCCCCTTTCCGGCCGAATCCGCTTGGACTATCTTCCGTTATGGTGGACCATATCGATTATGAGGATAACGATGGACCGGCAATATGGGTCCGAGGCGCCGACCTTATGGACGGGACTCCGATTTACGACATAAAACCATATATATCGTATGCGGATTCCCATCCCGATGCACGCTGCGGCTACGTGGACACTCTTGAAGAAAGGAAACTGGAACTCGAGCTCAGTCCTGAAGCAAGGGAGAAACTCGCGGCTTTCCCCGAAGCTGATGCCTTGCTTGAAGTCCTTTCCCTGGATCCCCGCCCTTCATATCAGGACGACCCAGCCAGGGTATATGGGCTGAGTTTCCGCGGAAGGAATGCCCGATTTACCGTAAATAACGGTGTGCTGAGTCTCATCGATCTGGAATAATCCAGTTTATTTAAAAATTCGACGAATATCAGTAATTTTGCACGCCGGACATTGAACAATAACATTACAACTAATAAAACGATGCGTAAAATAACATCTCTGACTCTACTGATTTTCAGCACTTTCTGCGCCTTGAATCTTTCGGCTGCCGCTTCTAGGACCTATAGCGTGAGTTCGCCTGACGGCACCCTGTCCGTAAAGGTGTCGGGCAACTCTTTCACAGTCCTGAAAAACGGCACTGCAGTAATCGCTCCTTCCCAGACTTCCATGGAGCTGGACAACGGAACCATCTTATCCGTGAATGCCAGGACTTCAAAGGTCAGCATAAAGTCTTATGACAGTACCATCGAGAGCCCAGTATACAAGAAAGCCAGCGTACGCGACCGTTACAACGAGATGGTCATGACCTTCCCGGGCTACAAGGTGATTTTCCGTGCATACGACGAGGCTGTCGCCTACCGCTTCGTCTCCACGCTGAAGAAACCCTTCAAGGTGGTCAACGAACAGGCCAGAATCGCAATGGCTTGCGACTGCGACGCATTCATACCATATGTAAAGGGTCCGGACGGAGCGGATTTCACCCGTCAGTTCTGGAATTCATTCGAAAACACCTATGCAGAGACTAAAATCAGTGCCTGGAATCCTGCCAGGCTCGCCTTCCTGCCTCTTACAATGAAGAATGTCAACGGATATTCTGTCAGCATTACTGAATCCGACCTACGCGACTATCCTGGAATGTACGTTGTAAACACCGACGGAGACAACAGTCTTGAAACCGTATTCGCACCGTCGACCAGGACCGAGCGTCAGGGCGGCCACAACAGGCTCCAGAACATCATCGACGAGTACCAGGACTACCTTGTCTCTTGCAAGGCCGGCCGCGAGTTCCCCTGGAGGATAGTCAATGTGGCCGAGAACGATGCCCGGCTCCTCGACAACGATATGACTTTCAAGCTCGGAAAGGCTCCTGCAGAGGGTTCAGATTTCAGCTGGGTAAAACCGGGCAAGGTTGCCTGGGACTGGTGGAACGACTGGAACATACGCAACGTGGACTTCGTATCCGGCGTCAACAACGAAACATACGAGTACTACATCGACTTCGCTGCTGAAAACGGCATCGAGTATGTCATTCTCGATGAAGGATGGGCCGTCAAAGGTGCTGCCGACCTCTATCAGGTGGTTCCGGAGATTGACCTCGAAAGGCTTGTAAAACACGGCGAGGAGAAGGGCGTTGGACTCATTCTCTGGGCCGGTTACTGGGCTTTCAACAGGGATATCGAAGGTATATGCAAGCACTTCTCGGAGATGGGAATCAAGGGATTCAAGATTGACTTCATGAACAGGGACAATCGCGAAATGGTAGAATTCTACTGGAAGGCTGCCGAAACCGCTGCGAAATACCATCTCCTCGTGGATTTCCACGGTGCATTCAAACCTGTGGGACTCCAGAGGACCTTCCCTAACGTCCTGAACCACGAAGGCGTACACGGACTCGAGCAGATGAAATGGTCGAACGAGCGCGATATGGTCCGCAACGACTGCACCATTCCGTTCACCAGAATGGTTGCAGGCTGCCTCGACTATACCCAGGGCGCTATGCTGAATGCCACCAGGGACAACTATCATCCATGCAACAGCGAGCCTATGAGCCAGGGTACACGCTGCCATCAGCTCGCTCTCTACACCATCTTCGAATCGCCGCTCAACATGCTTTGCGACTCACCAAGCAACTACTTGGCCAACAAGGAGTCTCTTGAGTTTATTGCAGGTATTCCTACAGTATGGGACGAGACTGTTGCTCTCGACGGTTCCGTTGGTGAATACGCAGTTATCGCCCGCCGCAAGGGCAACGAATGGTATGTCGGCGCGATTACGGACTGGACTCCGAGGGATATTGAGATTGATCTCGGCCGCCTTTTCGACGGTCAGCGCAATGCTACCGTTTACGCCGACGGTGTGAACGCACACCGCAGCGCTTCCGACTGCAGGATAAGCAATACTGCCCTCTCAGGCAAAATCAAAGTGCACCTCGCTCCTGGCGGCGGCTGGACCTGCCGAATCAGATAGTTGCCTGCTACTCCACCTTGTCGCGAAGGAATTCGCGGACGCGGGCGGTGTATTCGGCAGGATAGTTCCTGTAGGAATTGGCGTGATCGGTGGCAGGGACAAGCCAAAGGTCCTTTTCGCCCTGAACCTTGGCGTCATAGTTCAGATAGACGTGCGCAGTCGGCACATAGTCGTCGCTGTCGCCGTGGATGAAAAGGACAGGAAGGGTGCATCGCGCAAGCTGCTTTACTGAAGATGCCTCCTTGAAACCCCAGCCGTACTTACACCTGGTGATTATGTCAGCAGTATAGAGAAGAGGGAAAGGAGGAAGGCCGAACTGCCCCTTGAGCTCTTTCGAGAACTGGTCCCAGACTGAGCTGTAGCCGCAGTCATCCACAATGCCCCTGACATATTCAGGAAGTTCATCACCGGAAGCCATCATCACGGTCGCGCCTCCCATGGAGATTCCGTGAAGAACCTGAAGAGTGTCATTGAAGGTCTGATGCGCTACAGGCAGCCACTGCTCCACGTCATATCTGTCCTTCCATCCCATCTGTACCGAGTTTCCTTCGCTCTCCCCGTGGAAGTTCAGATGCGGCACAA